>NZ_CP048630.1:3117500-3212500 GCF_010669125.1 Ancylobacter pratisalsi | reverse complement strand
CTGCAGCACGCCCTTGGCCGCGTTTTCGGGACGGTCGAACAGCTCGATCACCCGGCGCGCCTCGGCCACCGCCTCTTCCGGGGGGGTGAAGGCGGCGTTGCAGGGCTCGATCTGGGTGGGATGGATCAGCGTCTTGCCGTCGAAGCCGAGTTCGGCGGCCTCGTGGCATTCACGGGTGAAGCCCTCCATGTCGCGGAAGCCGTTCCACACCCCGTCGAGCACATCGATCCCGCCGGCCCGTGCGGCCAGCACGCAGTGCGAGAGCCAGCCCAGCATCGGCGCCCGGCCGGGCACGATGCGCGCGCCGGTCTCCTTGGAAAGATCATTGGTGCCCAGCACCAGCGCGGTGAGCCGTATCGCCGGGTCGCGGGCCGCCAGTGCGATCTCCCCCGCCTTGAGCACGGCGAGAGGGGTCTCGATCATCGCCCACAGCTTCAGGCTCGCGGGCGCGCCCAGCGCGTCGAGCCGCCGGGCGACGACGAACAGCGCCTCGGGCGTCGCCACCTTGGGAATGAGCACGGCGTCGGGGCCCGCCCCTTTCGCCGCCGCGCGCGCCAGGGCGGCAAGGTCGTCCTCGAACCAGGGCGTGTCGGTGCCGTTCACCCGCACCACCACTTCGCGATGCCCGAAGCCGCCGGCCTCCAGCGCCTGCGCCACCAGCACGCGGGCGTCCGGCTTGGCCTCGGGCGCGACCGCGTCCTCGAGATCGATGATGATGCCGTCGCAGGCAAGGCTCCGCGCCTTCTCGAGCGCGCGGGCATTGGCGCCCGGCATATAGAGGACGCTGCGGCGGGGACGTGGGACTGGGGACATGATTCGCTCGGCTAATTGGCAGGCACTGCAATCGAGCCTATCCGCGTGTAGGGGGCGCTGCCAATCAGCTCCGTAACGCTGGAACGGGATCATGGACGACAATTTCGACGTGCTTATCGTGGGCGGCGCGATCATGGGTGCCATGACGGCCTATTTCCTCACCCGCGACCCTGCCTTTCGCGGCCGGGTCGGCGTGGTCGAGCGCGATGCCAGCTTCGCGCAGTCCTCCACCACGCTGTCGGCCGCCTCGCTGCGCCAGCAGTTCTCGATTCCACAGAACATCCGCATGTCGCAGTTCGGGCTGGAATTCCTCCGCAGCGCCAAGGAACGCTTCGGTGCCGACACCGATCTCGCCTGGCATGAGGGCGGCTATCTGCTGCTCGCCAGCGCGGCCGGCCTGCCGGTGCTTCAGGCCAATCATCGCGTCCAGCAGGCGGAGGGGGCGGATATCGACTTCATGACACCGGACCAGCTCGCCGCCACCTTCCCCTGGCTGAATGTCGAGGACATCGCCGCGGGCGCCTATGGGCGTTCGGGCGAGGGCTGGTTCGACGCCCACGCGCTGCTCACCTGCGTGCGCGCAGCCGCCAGGGCCCAGGGCGCGCACTTCATTCCCGGCGAGGTGGTGGAGATCGCGCGCGCGGGCGAGCGCATCACCGGCGCGACGCTGAAGGACGGGCGTCGGCTTTCCTGCGGCGCGCTGGTCAACGCTGCCGGCCCGCGGGCCGGCCAGGTGGCGGCCATGGCCGGAATCGCACTGCCGGTGGAAGGGCGCAAGCGCTGCGTCTTCGTGCTCCATTGCCGCACGCCCCTGCCCCGGCTGCCGCTGCTGGTGGACCCGAGCGGCTTCTATATCCGCCCCGAAGGCACCTATCAGATTTGCGGCGCCCCGCCGGCCGCGGACAAGGACCCCGATGCGGACGGCGATTTCGAGGTCGACTGGTCGATCTTCGAGGAGGACATCTGGCCCGCCCTCGCCCATCGCATTCCCGCCATGGAAGAGCTGAAGGTGGTGCGGGCCTGGGCCGGCCATTATGAGATGAACCTGCTCGACCACAACGCCGTCATCGGCCCCCACCCCGAGGTCGGCAATTTCTACTTCATCAACGGCTTTTCCGGGCATGGCCTTCAGCAGGCGCCCGCCGCCGGCCGCGCCATTGCCGAATGGATCGTGCATGGCCGCTCGGTGTCGCTCGATCTCGCCGTGTTCGGTTATGAGCGCATCACGGCCGGGCGCCCTCATGCGGAGCTGAACATCATCTGATGGCACCTCTCCTTATAGGCGCCCCGGCGCGCGTGGCCGGTGTCGATGGCTGCAAGGGCGGCTGGGTCGCGGTGGTGCTGGAGCCAGACGGCACGGCGCGGGCCGAGCGTATCGCCCGCGTGGAAGAGCTGTTCGCGCGCGCGCACGCGCCAGAACTCATGGCCATCGACATGCCGATCGGGCTTCCCGAGCAGGTCGGGCCCAGGGGGCGCGCGCCGGAACGGGAGGTCCGCCCCCTTCTCGGCCGGCGCCGGTCCAGCGTGTTCTCCATGCCCTCGCGCGCGGCGGTCTATGCCGGGCTGGACGCGCTCGCCTTCCCCGAAGAAGGCCCGCGCTACCGGCATGCCTGCGCTGTCGCCCGCGCAACCTCGACCCCGCCGCGCAAGATCTCGAAACAGGCCTTCCACATCTTCCCCAAGATCGCGGAGATCGATCTCCTGCTGCGCACGCGGCCGGAACTGAGGCCGCGCATCCACGAATGCCATCCCGAGGTCAGCTTCTGGGCGATGAACGGGCGAAGCGAGATTCCCATCGCCAAGAAGGTGCGGAACGCACCCCACAAGCCGGGCCTTGAGCTGCGCCGCCAACTGCTTGCGGGGCAAGGGTTCGCCGCTGAAATCCTCTCATCTGCGCACGCCCGGTCGCTGGGTGTGGGTGAGGACGATCTCATCGATGCCTGCGCCGCCGCCTGGACCGCCTCCCGCATCGCCGCCGGCACCGCCCTCGCCTATCCCTCGCCGCCCGAGGCCGACGCCCATGGCCTGCCGGTCTGCATCACCGCATAAAACATTAAATCAATGTTATTTAATTTAAACACACACATTTCTTGTGTTTAAATACTCTTTGCACGAGGATAATTCGTGTTATGTTTGTTGGAGACGCTCTAATAACGGGAACCGACCGGGTATGGCCGCGCCGCAGCAGCAGAAACTGAAGGTCAACGGTCCGGTGACCGTGACCGCCAATCGACTGACCGATGGCGTCGTGGTGTGGCGCACGGCGGCGGGCGGCTGGTCGACCGATATTGCCGAGGCGGCGATCGTCACCACCGCGCCGGAAGCGATCGCCCTGCTGGAGAGCGCGTCGACACCTCACAACGAGGCCGTCGGCGCCTATGTGGCACCGGTCGTCCTTTCCGGCAACGGCGCGATCGGGCCGGGAAACCTGCGCGAGCGTATCCGCGTCGCAGGGCCCACCTTCGCGCTGCCCGGCGCCGAACCACACGCCTCCTGAACTTCGCCCTCTCGAAACCAACGCCGAAGCGACTGCCATGTACGTCTACGACGAATTCGATCGCACCTTCCTTGCCGAACGGGTGGCGGAGTTTCGCGATCAGGTGACCCGCCGCCTGGACGGCGCGTTGAACGAGGACGAGTTCAAGCCGCTCCGGCTGATGAACGGCGTCTATCTCCAGCTGCACGCCTACATGCTGCGCGTCGCCATTCCCTATGGCACGCTGTCCGCGCACCAGCTGCGCCGCATGGCCCATGTCGCGCGGGTCTATGACCGCGGCTACGGCCATTTCACCACCCGACAGAACATCCAGTTCAACTGGATCAAGCTGGACAACCTGCCCGACGCTATGGCCGAACTGGCCGAGGTCGGCGTCCATGGCATCCAGACCTCGGGCAACTGCATTCGCAACGTCACCACCGACCAGTGGGCCGGCGCGGTGCCCGGCGAGTTCGACGACCCGCGCATCTGGGCGGAAATCCTGCGCCAGTACTCGACGCTGCACCCCGAATTCACCTACCTGCCGCGCAAGTTCAAGATCGCCATCACCGCCGCCGGGCACGACCGCGCCGCGATCAAGGTGCACGATGTCGGCCTGCGCCTTCACCGCAACGACGTGGGCGAGCTGGGCTTCGAGGTTCTGGTCGGCGGCGGCCTCGGACGCACGCCTTTCGTGGGCAAGTCGATCCGCCCCTTCCTGCCGGCGCGCGAGCTGCTGAGCTACATCGAAGCCATCATGCGCGTGTACAATCAGTACGGGCGCCGCGACAACATCTACAAGGCGCGCATCAAGATCCTGGTGCACGAGATCGGCGCCGAGGCCTTCGCCGAGGCGGTTGAGGCCGAGTGGGAGGCGATCCGCGACGGCGCGCTGCACCTGTCGGACGAGATGATCGCCGACATCCGCTCGCGCTTCGTCTATCCCGCCTATGAGGCGCTGGAGGACGAGCCGGCCGAATTCGTGGCGGCGATGGGCGATCCGCGCTTCGCCACCTGGTTCGCCAATTCGGTCCACGCCCACAAGGTGCCGGGCTATTCCATCGTCACCATCTCGCTCAAGCCCGTCGGCGCCCCTCCGGGCGACGCCACGGCCGACCAGATGGACACCATCGCCGATCTTGCCGACGCCTATGCCTTCGGCGAGATCCGGGTCGGGCACGAGCAGAACCTGTGCCTGCCCAGCGTCGCCCGTCGCGATCTGCCGGAGCTGTGGCGCCGGCTCGACGCGGCCGGCCTCGCCACGCCCAACGTCAATCTGGTCAACGACATCATCGCCTGCCCCGGCCTCGACTATTGCGCGCTCGCCAATGCCCGCGCGATTCCGGTGGCGCAGGAGATCGCCAAGCGCTTCGCCGATCTCGACAAGGCGCGCGGCATCGGCCGGCTGCACATCAACATTTCCGGCTGCATCAACGCCTGCGGCCACCACCATGTCGGCCATATCGGCATTCTGGGGGTCGAGAAGAACGGCCAGGAATTCTACCAGATCACGCTAGGCGGGCGCGCCGACGAGCAGGCCCAGCTCGGCACGCTGCTCGGCCCGGCGGTGTCCTACGATCAGGTTCCCGGCCTCGTGGAAGACGTCGTCGCCACCTATATGGAGCTGCGCGCCACCCCGCAGGAACTGTTCGTCGACACAGTCGCCCGTCTCGGCGTCGAGCCTTTCAAGGAGCGCGTCTATGCCGCTCATTGAGAAAGGCCGCATCACTGAGGACCGTTTCCACCGCGTCAGCGACGATGACGCCCTCCCCGAGGGCGCCCCGGTGCTGGTCGGCGTCGACCGCTTCCTGAAGGAAGCCGAGGCGCTGAAGAGCCGTCAGGCCCCGGTCGGGGTGATCTGGCCGAACGACCGGCCGATCGCCGAGATCGAACCCTATCTCGGCCAGCTGTCGCTGATCGCGCTGGTGTTCCCGAGCTTCCGCGACGGGCGGGCCTACAGTCAGGCGCGCCTGCTGCGCGAGCGGCTGGGCTGGTCCGGTCCGCTGCGGGCGGTCGGCAATGTGCTGCGCGACCAGTTCCTGCTGATGCAACGTTCCGGCTTCGACCAGATCGAGGCGATCAAGGAAGACGATGCGAAGGCCTTTGACGAGGCGGTCCATCGCTACAGCACCTTCTACCAACCGGCGACGGACGAACGTCCCAGCCTTCTGCGCCAGCGGCTCGGCCGCACCGCGCGCCCGGAATGAACCCGGAGTAGACCAATGACCATTGCCCAGCGCCTCGATGTCGTTGACGACCGCTCCATGCCCTGCACGGACGATGTCGGCGCTCTGTCCTGTGCGCTGGCCGAGGCGTCCCCGACCGAGATCATCGCCGCCGCCATCGACAACGTCGCCCCCGGCAAGCTGTGCCTCGTGTCGTCCTTCGGCACGGAATCGGCCGTCCTGCTCGGGCTCATGGCCGAGGTCGACCGCACCCTGCCCGTGGTCTTCCTCGACACCGGCTGGCTGTTCGAGGAGACGCTGGCCTATCGCGACACGCTGATTACGCATCTCGGGCTCACCAATGTGAACACCATCCGGCCCGACCCCGAGCGCCTCGCCGAGCTTGATGCCGACGGGGGGCTGTGGGACGCTGATCCCGATGCCTGCTGCCGCATCCGCAAGGTGGAGCCGCTGGCGCGCGCACTGCGCGGCTTCGACGGCTGGATCAATGGCCGCAAGCGCTTTCAGGGTGGATTGCGCGCGGAGATTCCGATCGTTGAGCGGGACGGCGCGCGGTTGAAGTTCAACCCGCTGGCCAATGCGCAGCGCGCCGACCTCGACGCCGTCCGGGCGCGACTGGAGCTTCCCCCGCATCCTCTCGCGGCCAAGGGCTTCAGCTCGGTCGGCTGCATGCCCTGCACCAGTCGCGCCCAGCCGGGCGAGGAGATGCGTGCCGGGCGTTGGCGCGGCCGCGACAAGGCGGAATGCGGCATCCATACGCTGCTCTACACCATCTGATCTTCTCTGAATGCCGGCGCTGCGAAAGCCCTCTCGCAGCGCCGGTTTTGGCGCGCGCTCACGCCGGCAAAGCTCTTCTCTGCTAATTATCTAGTATTTTTATATTCTATATTGACTAAGTATTTTACCCATGGAAGCCTTCCCCTCACAGTCAGTCGGCGCCTGCGCGCCGCTATCGGGGAGAGAAGAACATGGGTTTCAGTTTCAGGCCGGTCATTGCCGGCGCGTTGCTCGCCGCGCTGGCAGCCACTCTTGCCGCGCCCACGCCGTCACGGGCGGCCGACATCACCCTGCTCAACGTGTCCTATGATCCGACGCGCGAGCTTTATGCGAAGTTCAACGCGCTGTTCGCGCAGGAATATCAGGCCGAGACCGGCAAGAGCGTCGAGATCAACACCTCCCATGGCGGCTCGGGCAAGCAGGCCCGCTCGGTCATCGCCGGGCTCGATGCCGACGTCGTCACGCTGGCGCTGGCCTATGACATCGACGTCATCGCCGACCGGGGGCTGATCGCGCCGGACTGGCAGAAGCGCCTGCCGGACAACGCCTCCCCCTACACCTCGACGATCGTGTTCCTGGTTCGCAAGGGCAACCCTAAGGGCATCCGCGACTGGAACGATCTGGTGAAGCCCGGCATCGAGATCATCACCCCCAACCCGAAGACCTCAGGCGGCGCGCGCTGGAACTATCTCGCCGGCTGGGCCTATGCGCTGAAAACGTACGGCTCGGAGGAAAAAGCGCGGGAGTACCTCGCCGCCCTGTTCAAGAACGTGCCCGTGCTCGACACCGGCGCGCGCGGCGCGACCGTGACCTTCACCCAGCGTGGCGTCGGCGACGTGCTGCTGGCCTGGGAGAACGAGGCCTTCCTGGCTCAGAAGGAATTCGGCGCCGAGGCCTTCGACATCGTCGTGCCTTCGCTTTCCATCCTCGCCGAACCCCCCGTCGCGATCGTCGACAGGAATGTCGAGCGCAAGGGCACCCGCGCCGTCGCCGAGGCCTATCTCAGGCTGCTCTACAGCCGCGAGGGCCAGAAGCTCGCCGCCGAGAACTTCTATCGCCCGCGCGACCCGGAAGTGGCCCTTCAGTATGCCGACCGGTTCCCCAAGGTGGATCTCGTCACCATCGACGACCCCATTTTCGGCGGCTGGCGCAAGGCGCAGAAGACCCACTTCGCCGATGGCGGCGTGTTCGACCAGATCTTCGCGAACTGATCGTCCTCACGCTCCCCATCGTCCGCCTGACGATCCTCATCGGTCGGGCGGACGATGGGGGCACTTTCGGTCAGAACAGGTAAAGCGAGCCGACGATGCCGCCCACCAGCACCACGGCGAAGATCAGCGTCACCAGACCCAGCCGTTCCTCGATGAAGGTGCGCGCGGAAGGCCCGATCCAGTACAGCAGTCCGGCGACCATGAAGAAGCGCAGCCCGCGAGTGATGACCGACAGCACGACAAACCAGAACAGGCTGTAATGGGCGAAGCCGGAGGTGATGGTCACCACCTTGTAGGGGATCGGAGTCAGGCCCTTGATCAGGATGATCCAGTGCCCGTAATGCTGATAAGCCTCTGAGAACGCCTCAACTTTTTCGCCGTAACCGTAGAGCTGGATCAGAAACAGGCCGACCGATTCATACAGCAGCGCGCCAATCGCGTAGCCGAACAGCCCGCCCACCACCGACGCCAGCGTGCAGATTCCCGCATACCACCACGCGAGCTTCGGGCGGGCGATGCACATCGGCACCAGCATCACGTCCGGGGGCACCGGAAAGAACGAGCTCTCGGCAAAGGAGATGCCGACAAGCGCCCAGGGCGCGGAAGGACGTTCGGAAAGATCGATCACCCACTGGTAGAGGCGGCGCAGCATTGAGAGGTCCAGGTCGGGGCGGGGAAAGGAGCAGGCGTGAACAGTAAGGCGGCGGTTCAGTCGTCAGCGACGGCGCGCGCCGGGGGCGGGGCGCTCGAACGCAGGCACCCGCGACATCGCACCGGGCTCGGCCGCGGCGCGGCTTTTCGGAAGTTTCTCTGCAATTCCAAATAGTTGCTCGCGCCGGCACATCTCCGCCCAGACTTCCTCGGGATCGATTCCAAGATCGACCCACAGCACGATGAGATTGTAGATCAGATCGGCGCTCTCGCGCACGGCGCCGGCGCTGTCGCCCCGCACCGCGTCCAGCGCCACCTCGACCGCCTCCTCCGCCACTTTCTTGGCGATGGAGCTTCGCCCCTTGGCGAAAAGCTTCGCGGTACGCGGCGACGGGTTCACCCCATCACGCGTCGCCAGCACAGCGCTGTGGAGACGGCGAATCGAATCACTCATGACGGTCATCCTAAGACCAATTGGATGAACAGGTTATGGCAGCAGGACCGGACCGCCGTGCCGCCCCTGATCTCGGCTCTGTGAAGTCCTCAGGGGCGGCTCTTTCCCCATTGCGTTTTGCTCCGCAGCGGCGAAGAGAGTATGAGGGGCGGTAGCAATCCCCAGGGTCGTTCCAAGCCGGAGACGGATCAGAAGCGTGCTGAACCTTTCGCCCTTCCGCACCCGCCACAAAGCCGGACGGTCCGGCCTCGCCCTCGCCACCCTAACCCTCGCCGCCGCGTTGACCTCAGCGCCGGTGGTGGCGAACGCAACGCCGGAGCTCGTCATCGAGGTCGACAGCGGCAAGGTGCTGCTGGCCGAGGATGCGACGAAACCGTGGTATCCGGCCTCCGTCACCAAGTTGATGACGGCCTATGTCACCTTCAAGGCGCTGCGTGCCGGCCGCGTGACGCCGCAGACCCTCATCACCATGACGCCGGCGGCGGCGGCCCAGCAGCCCTCCAAGATGGGCTTCAAGGTTGGCACCCAGATCACCATCGACAACGCGCTGAAGATGATGTTGGTCAAGTCGGCCAACGACATCGCGGTGGCGATTGCCGAAGGCGTTGGCGGAAGCCTGCCGGCCTTCGTGGGAGAGATGAACTTCGCCGCCCGCGAGCTCGGAATGGACGGCACGCATTACGACAACCCGAACGGGCTGCCCTCCCCCGGACAGATCACCACCGCCCGCGACCTGGCCGTGCTCGCCCGCGCGATCTACACGGAGTTTCCCGAGCGGACCGACCTGTTCCGTATTCCCGCGATCAAGCTCGGAAACGCTGTCATCCGCAATTACAACAAGCTCATCGACCGCTATCCCGGTGCGGACGGCATGAAGACGGGCTTCATCTGCGCGTCGGGCTTCAACCTCGTGGCCTCGGCCACGCGTGGCGACAAGCGCATCCTCGCGGTCGTGCTGGGCACCAATTCCGGCCGCGACCGCACCGAGGAAGCCGCGCTGTTGCTGGAAAAGGGCTTTCAGCACTCCTGGAAGATCTTCGGGGCCGTGGCCCCCACGGTCGACAGCCTGCGCAATGAGGGTGGTGCGCCCACCAACATGAGCGCGCAGGTGTGCGGCGCAAAGCGCAAGAACACGGCCTCGGAGGCCGACGACGACAGCGCGCCTTCTAGTTCGTCGAGCTTCGTCGCTGCCGGGATGAGCGACCTGGGCGATCAGGTCACCGGCGCCAGCCTGCTCCAGAAGCTGCCGCCCTCCATGCCCCCCGTGGAAGTGTGGGTCGGCCCCTTCAAGAGCGACGACGCGTTGGCGGACGCTTATCCGGCCGCCCCGGCGCCGAAGAAGGCGGACACCAAGAAGACGGCAAGCAAGCCTTCGGTACCAGCAAAGCCGCCTCGGCCGCCGGCGAAGCCTGCGCCGAGGCCGGTCGCAGCGCCCAGTTATCCGGTGGTTCCCCCGCCGCCGCAGTAGGCCGGACCTTCCGATTCCAGCCGCCGCGCCTGCGCGGCGGTTCCGTCTTATGAGGATTGCAACCATGAGCGACGCGCCGCGCCGGCCGCCCGAGCCGATTCCGGTCACGTTGCTGACCGGCTTTCTCGGTGCCGGCAAGACTACCCTGCTGAACCGGCTGCTCAGCGACCCGGGCCTTGCCGACACGGCCGTTCTCATCAACGAATTCGGCGAGATCGGCCTCGATCATCTCCTGGTCCAGCACTTTGACGACGCCACGGTCCTGCTCGCCTCCGGCTGCCTGTGCTGCACAGTGCGCGGTGACCTCGTCGAGGGCCTGGAGCAATTGCTGCGCCGGATGGACAACGGCGTCATTCCGCCTTTCCGCCGGGTTCTGATCGAGACCACCGGCCTGGCGGACCCCGCACCGATCCTGCACGTGCTGATGATGCATCCCTATCTGGTGATGCGCTTCCGGCTCGATGGGGTGGTGACTGTCGTCGACGCGATCAACGGTAACGCGACCCTGGACGAGCACCCCGAATCCGTCCGCCAGATCGCGATCTCCGACCGGATCGTGCTGACCAAGACGGACCTCGTTGAGACGGCGGAAGACAAGGCGGGATATGAGCTCTTGCGCGCCCGCCTGCGCGCACTCGCGCCCGGCGCGCCGGTACTCGATGGTGCCCGCGGCGAGGCCACCCCGCAGGCGCTGCTCAATGCCGGACTGTTCGACCCTTCCGCCAAGATACCCGACGTCTCGCGCTGGCTGGCCGATGAGGCGGTGGACGCGGCGGAAGCCGAGGCACGTGGCCGGACGCACGATCCGAACCGCCACGATGAACGCATCCGCGCCTTCACCCTTGCCACCGAGGCCCCCGTCTCGGCAGCGGCAATCGATATGTTCCTGGAACTCGTGCGCGGCACCCATGGCCCCAAGCTGCTTCGCCTCAAGGGCATTGTGAAGCTGGCGGAGGATCCCGAAAGGCCGCTGGTTCTTCACGGCGTGCAGCATGTCCTGCATCCGCCGAGCCAGCTTGCCGCGTGGCCGGACGACGACCACCGCACCCGCCTGGTCATGATCGTTCGCGACGTCGAACCCGCGGTGATCCGCCGCTTGTTCGACGCCTTCATGGGTCTGCCGATGCCCGATCAGCCTGATGGGACAGCGCTGACCGACAACCCGCTCGCGCCCGCCACCCTGCGGCGCTGACCGGCTGGAAACATGCCGGCTCTCACTGCCCCGGCGCCGGGGCTCCGTTTATGAGCACCTGGGTGCTGCCGTCGGCGGCCGGCTCCGTGGCTTGGGCGGCAGCAGCGGCGGCGGCCTCGACCTTGGGATCGGGGATGCCGATCACCATCGCCCAATAGACTGAATATTTGCTACGCGGCGCCCGCACGGCGGCGATGCCGAGCTTGGTCGCGCCGGGAAGCAGCATGTTCTTGTTGTGAGAGGGCGAGTCGCGCCAGCCTGAGAAGGCCTCCGCGAGCGTGTGGTAACCGGCACCGACATTCTCAGCCGCCCGAAGACCGGTAAAGCCGGCCGCCTTGAGACGGGTGGTCAGCGAACGACCGCCAATGTCGTGGGACAGCTGGTCGGCAGCCGCCATCGACTTGGCCTGGCGCTCAGCCACCACCATCAGCGTCGGATCGATGGTGACCGCCGGCAGGCCGCGCCCCTTGCGGTAATCGCTGAGCAGCGAGGCCGCCGCTTCGGGATCGAGCGTGCCGCCCTTGGCAATGTTCGCATAGAAGGTCTCGTCGACCGGCACCAAACTCGGTCCGGCCGCGCATCCCCCCAGAAGCAGGGAGAAAAGGAAGGCTCCGGCAAGGCGCTTGGCGAGTGGAGCGGGCATTGGGAAACTCTGTGGGTCCACGACGTCGTGGAACTGGTGGGACAGGGGGTCGGCAGATCAGGCCGTACCGGAACCGGCCGCCCCACGCCTGTCGGCTCTGGGCGTGTCGGCTTTAGGTTTATCGGCCTTCGTTTCGTCAACCCCGGGCTCATCGGCTTCCGGGGTGTCGGCTTCCGGCTCTTCATTCTCGGGCGGGCCAATCCTGCCACCGCGGTAGAGGTTCCACGGCGTGTAGGGAATCCCGATCCGCGCGGCCTTCAGCCTCTCCAGCACGGCAAAGTGCAGGTCGCTCTTCACGGTCAGCGCATAATCGACATTGGCGACCACACACCGCAGTTCGAACTTCAGATAGCTGTCGCCGAACGCCATCAGAAACACTCTCGGCGGCGGGCTTCGCAGCACCTGTGGATGATCGCACGCACATCCCACGAGAAGATCGCGGACCTCGTCGGCGTCCGAATCATAGGCCACATTAACAGCCACGATCACCCGACCGGTGGTGTTGGCGTGGGTGAAGTTTTTGACCATGCCGGTGATGAGGTCGGAATTGGGGATCACGACCGCCGCCCGATCAAAGGTCTCGATCTCCGTCGCGCGCACACTGATGCGGCGCACATAACCTTCCTCACCCTTCACCGAGATGGTGTCACCAACCCGGATCGGGCGCTCCGCAAGCAGGATCAGCCCGGACACAAAATTCGAGACGATGGACTGGAGACCGAAGCCGATACCAACCGAGAGCGCGCCGGCCACCAGCGCGATATTCTCGAGGTTGAGCCCGATCCTCCCCATCGCCATCGCGATCACCGCGATCGAGCCCATATAGCCGATGATAGTGGCGATGGAGTTCTGAAGCCCGGTGTCGAACGACGTCTTCGGCAGGATCGCCACCGCGACCCAGCGCTGCACCGCCCGCGCCAGTATGATCCCGATAACGAGGAACAGCACCGCGCTCAGGACGTCGCCGACAGTGATGATCGAACTGCCAATGGTGAAGCCAAGGGTCGTTCGATTGAGGATGTCCTGGAGGTCGCCGGTCGACGTGCCGAAGGTGCCAAATGTCAGCAGCAGCACAGCGATCAGGGCCACCACCTTCAACACGCCGGCCACCAGCACCGCGAGCAGTTCCACGCTCGCGGGACGCACGCCCAGGGTCTTGGCGACGCTGCGCACCCGGGGGCCGCCGGCAAGGCTGTCGACGAACAGCGCGTTGATCAGCGCCGCCAGCAGATAGAACGTGCACCCCATCACCACCGCGATCAGCGCGCGGGAGGAGAGGAAGGAGGCCATGCTGACATAGCCGGCCACCAGCACGACGATGATCAAGGCGTTCAGCACCCAGAACGGGAACCGGATCCATTGCAGCGGGTTCGCTGCCGCCGTCCCGGCCTCGCCGCTACCATCGGTTTCCTCGCCATCGGCAACCGCGGTCAGCGCACGGATGCCCCGCATGGCCACCAGGATCAGCGCGATCGACATGATCGCACTGGTCGCCACGGTGAGCGGCAGAGGCGCCACCAGCGCCCGGTGCACCGTGTGCAGGGCCGACGCGACGGCCAGGATCCACAGCCCACGCATGGCATGGCGGTAGATCAGGGCGGAGACATCGTCCGTGACCGGCATCACCCGGCGGCGCGGCTCGCCCGGCGCCAGCGCGCCGATGAGCAAGCCACGGCCGACGGCGACGATGGTGACCGCCAGCGCAAACCCCTGCGCGATCTCGTTCACACGCGGCGGCAGGAGGTCGACGCTATTGAACAGGGCGATCACCGTAAGCGTCGCGATCGGGGCCGCCGCCGAGCTCAGGCTGGCAGTCAGTGCCGAAAGCGCCGTGGCCTTCAGCCGGCCCAGCGGCTCGCCTGGGCCGGCAAGGTCCGCCCGGTGCAGCGGTCGCGCGAAGATGAACTGGAGAACAAAGATGACGATGACGATAGCGATGCCCGCGAGTGCCGTCGCCATCTGTCCGACGGCTGACATGCGGGCGTCGGCATAGGCGCGCCAGTCGCCAATCAGATAGCCGATGCCCCGCCCCTCGATCGGCAATGCCGTGGCTGCGGAGATCCACAGATCGGGATTCAAGACGCTGTACGAGCGCGCCAGCAGTGTGTCCGTGAAGAGCGCCCGCCGCCGGCCGGTGATGCGGTCCGCGACCTGGTCCGCGCGCAGCTTGACCAGCCGCACCTGCTTCAGCACCGCGTCGAGTGCGCTCACCTGCGCCAGGAGCGTATCGCGCTCCTGGGTTACGGACGCATCCTCGGGAGGCGCGTCGGCGGCAGGCTTGATGCCGATTTCCTGTGTGCGCCGGTTGAGTTCAGCGAGCTGCGGCTCCAGCCCCGAGATGGCGTTGGCAAGTTGCGAGCGCACCGGATCGAGCTGGCTGCGCAGTTCATCGAGGTCGCCGGGGCGCAGGCCATCACGCCCCAATGCCCGCTCGACGCTGTCCACGACCGCCCGCTGGCCGATAAGTTGCTCCTGGACGGACTGCTGGTCGGAAGGCAGTTGCGCCGCCGCGGGTCCACCCGCGAGCAGGCAGAGCAGCATGAACACCAGAACGGCGAGTAGAGCGGCGCCATGGCGCGGCAGCATGCCGATGGCGGGGCGAATTGCAGGAGAAGCCATGATCACGGGCGGTTTTGAGCCAGAATGCCCTCTGTCTCCGGCTCGATCACGGCCAAGTCAAGGCAACCATCAGAGCCCCGCCAGCGTGCGGTCGCCGTCAGTTGCCCCGCAGCGAAGGCGGCAGCGAACGTTCCTGCAGGTCGAAGGCCGATGAGCAGACCGAGAACACGTCGCCCATAAGCTCCCGCATGCGCGAGAAAACCGTGGCATGCGGGGCCTTCATGCGTCCCACAACCTCTTCATCATCCACCGAAAAATCGGCCGCGCCATGAACTGCCAGACGCTTCATTCGACCGTTATTCGGAAGGAACACCACTTGAAGCTCTTCAATGCCGCGGTTCTGCGCGAGCATCACCAGATGCTCCATCATGGCCGAGCCGACGCCTTTGCCCTGCCAGGGACGCTCGACACTGAACGCCGCCTCGGCGGACAAGGGCTTTCCCTCGCGCTTCGGCAGGGGATGCAGTTCGGCTACCGCGTGCAGTTCGCCATCCACGAAATAGCCCAGCGCCAGCGCGTCGCCCGTCGTCACGCGCGTGGCATGGCGGGAGAGCGCGGAGTCGGAAATGACGCCACCAAAGCGCATGAAACGGCTGAGCGGGTCGAGCCGGAGGAAATGCTCCAGTAGAAGATGGCGTTCGGCCGGAAGCAGCTTGCGGATATGGCCCTCGCCCAACGCCGGACGATGGCGCGCGGGACGGACAATCTCCAGGTGGGGGGAGCGGGCGGGCGCAGCGCCACGAGCGACGCAGTTCTCGGCGCTTTCACTCATGGGCATCGTCTTGGCCGTGATCATGTCGGATCTCGATAAATAACCTAACATGCCGCCGATCTATGTTGCGACGCAGCACACATAGACGCATCGCAACATGAGACAACGTCCGCATCTGCATGGCTCGCATGCACGCACATCGAGCCCCGGCAAAGGTGCGCCCCATTTGTCGCACTGGCAATGCGTAACAGCGCGAAGAGCGGCCGCGCTCAGCGGCTGGCGCTGCGCTGCTCTCCACTGCGTGCCACGTCAAGGATGGCAGCGTGCAGCGCGCCCTCGGCGGTGAGGCCGAAATTGTAATGGGACATCGAAAACGGCCCCGCCGTGCCGGGATGGGTCGAGCGGAAGCCGACATAGAGCCCGATGAAGCCGCCACGCTCGGTGAGCAGCGCAGCGCCCGAGGTGCCGCCCTCGGCATCGCAGTCGATCGCCACCTCGCGAAGTCCCCCGGCGGCGGCCGTCACCTGCCGTGCCTGACAGCGCTGGAGTGAGGGAAGCTCATGCGTCCCGCGTGCCCCGGCGGACAGCACGATTGTACCGGGCACGCTCATGGAGCCGGCAAGCGCGTAGGGGCGCGCATCCAGAACGGGCCGGGCCAGCGGCGCCACGGCCCAGTCCTTCACGGCCGGTTCGGCATAGGGCGACCGGCTGCCGCTGACGACCTTGTCGAGCTGCAACGCGACCACCTGCCGCCGTCCTCCGGCATGGATCGAGAAGCTGCAATCCGAATGGCGCAGCTTCCCGCCCGCCGCGAACAGCACATGCGCGGCCGTGACCACCACATTGTCGGCGCCGACAAGTTGCCCGGTTCCAACGGCGGCCCCGCAGCGCACGATGCCCGTCGCGCCAAATCGCGCCGCAAGCTGCGCCGAGGACAGGCCATTTGAGCGCGCAAAGTCGGCAGGTGTCAGCCGGTTGTCGGCATCGATCATGATGGCGGAGGGCGACAAGCTGACCGTGGCCGGATTCTTCCGCTCGAATGCGTGCCCCGACGCCGGCACCGCCGCCAACGTCAGCACAACAAGCAAGCGTCCCCCAAGGGTGCTGAAAAGACTGCCCCGCCGCATTCACGCCCCGCCCATCTCTCGGTGGCGAAAGAGTGCCGACAGCAATGGGGCATGGTCAAGGCTTGGAGACGAAAACGCGGCGCTCGACGAAAGGTTCCCTCGTCCCAGTATTTTTATGGAGGCCGCCACGCCGTAGGGCGGATGTCCCGCCCCCGGCCTTGCGAAGATGCCTTGCCGGCAGGCAGCGAGAGAGCCCGGCGTTGCATTCCCCTGAGTTCGGGTGCAAATCCCCGCGAACCGGGCGCCACCTTCGTCGAAGACCGCCCGGCTGTGCTTGCGGCGCCGCAATGCGCCCGTTAAGCGTGCGCTGCACACTTGGGAGTGGTCCGATATGGCGGACATAGCGCTGTCGGCAGAAGCTGGTGGATCGGTGCTCGCGGCGCGCTACGTCGCGCGCATGGCTGCCGGGGACATTGCCCCGGACCCCGGCCAGGCTCGAATCGTCGCGGCGCTGGCCCAACTCGAACAACGTATCGCCACGCGCCGTCTCGCCCGGAAGTCGTCTGCGCTCGGCTGGCTCTTCGCCCGCCGCGAGGAGACCATTCCCCGCGTGCGCGGCCTCTATATTCACGGGTCGGTCGGCCGCGGCAAGACGATGCTGGTCGACCTGTTCTACGAAAGCGTTGCGGTCCGCAAACGCAAGCGCCGCGCTCACTTCCACGAATTCATGATCGACGTACACGCGCGCATCCACCAGGTGCGCAGTGACATGAAGGCCGGAAAGATCAAGGAAGGCGACCCGATCGCCATCGTGGCCGCCGCGCTCTACGAGGAAGCCTGGCTGCTCTGCTTTGACGAGTTCCACGTAACCGATATCGCCGATGCCATGATCCTCGGCCGGCTGTTCGAGAAGCTGTTCAGCTTCGGTGTCGTCATCGTCGCCACCTCGAATGTGGCCCCCCAGGACCTCTACAAGGGCGGGCTCAACCGCGCCCTGTTCCTGCCCTTCATCGCCATGATCGAAGAGCACATGGAAGTGGTGAAGATCGAATCGCCCACCGACTACCGCATGGAGAAACTGGGCGGCGTGCGCACCTGGTACGTCGCCGGTCCGCAGCAGACCATGGCCGAGATCGATCACGACATGGACATCATCTGGCGGCGCGTGGCCGGTGCCGATGGCGGGGCGCCTGCGAACATCGCTTCGGCGGGACGCACGATACACGTTCCGTTCGCCGGCGGTGGCGCCGCCCGGTTCAGCTTTGAGGAGCTCTGCGGCACCCCTCTGGGAGCGGCCGACTATCTGCGCCTCGCCCGCAGCTACCACACCATCCTGATCGAGCATGTGCCGCAACTCGACCAGGACCGGCGCAACGAAGCCAAGCGTTTCATCACCCTGATCGACGAATTCTACGAGAAGGGCGTGAAGCTGATCGCCTCCGCCGAGGCCGAGCCCGAAACACTCTATTCCGGCACCGAAGGCGCGGAGGCTTTCGAGTGGGCGCGCACCGTCTCGCGGCTGCATGAAATGCGCTCGTCCGACTATATCGCACGCCCCCATGGACGCGGCGATTCCGAGGCCAGCGGCAACACCACGGGACTGGTCGAAACCTGACCGGGGAACCGCCCACCGGCTCTTCAGGTCTTCAACAGGCAATCAAGACAGGCGACAGCGACGCGGCAGTAACGGGCGGACGTAATGACCAGAAGCAAACGCAGGCACGCCGGCAACGCCACGCACGAATGCGCCCTCACGGGCAAGATCGTGTCCGACAGGGACGGAGTTCGCCTCGACCTGCTGCGCCCCGCGCTTGCCGATCATATCCGTTCGCTCCATCCCGAACTGCGGGCCGATGCCGTGATCTCGCGTTCGGCTCTGGCGAAGGAACGCGCCGCCTATATCGCCGCCACGCTGCAAGCCGAGCGCGGCGACCTCAGCCAGCTTGACCACGACGTCATCGACAGCCTCGCCCAGAATGACATCCTGACCCAGAACGTCGAAGAGGAGATCGACAACGATCGCACCCTTGGTGAACGGGCGGCCGATACCATCGCCAAGTTCGGCGGGAGCTGGGTCTTCATCATCTCCTTCATGGTCTTCATCTCATTCTGGATGACACTGAACCTGATCGGGCTGATCGGGGCTTTCGACCCCTACCCCTTCATCCTGCTCAACCTGGTGCTTTCCTGCGTCGCCGCGCTTCAAGCCCCTGTGATCATGATGAGCCAGAAGCGACAGGAAGAGAAAGACCGGCTGAGGTCGGAGAACGACTACCGGGTAAACCTCAAGGCCGAGCTCGAAATCCGGCATCTGCACGAGAAGATCGATCACATGCTCACCCATCAGTGGGAGCGCCTGGCAGAGATCCAGGAGATACAGATCGAGCTGATGGAAGAACTCGCCTCGCGCCAGCGGTGAAGGCGCGGTTAGCGAACCGAACAGATCCGACGTTTCAGCCTATCTGCTATGTCCCCAGCGCAGATCAGACGGGATTTTCACGTTCATTTACGTCGCCAGGCATCGTGTATTTCGTATGCCATAGTAATGAGCGAAAAGTCTTAGGCCGCCTGTTAACATCAACGCTCTTCACAGCTTGAACGCACCGTCGATAAGGGCTATCCGTCCCCGCGCGGCAGTCCGCCGCACCTTCTTCGAAACGTCAGGAAATCTCATGGCTCGAGCAAAGATTGCACTGATCGGGGCTGGTCAGATCGGCGGCACTCTGGCCCTTCTCGCGGGGCTCAAGGAGCTTGGCGACATCGTCATGTTCGATGTGGCCGAGGGCATTCCGCAGGGCAAGAGCCTCGACATAGCCGAGGCCTCCCCGGTGCTGGGCTTCGATGCCAAGCTCTCTGGTACAAACAGCTATGAAGTGATCGAAGGCGCCGACGTCGTCATCGTCACCGCGGGCGTTCCGCGCAAGCCCGGCATGAGCCGGTCCGATCTCATCGGCATCAACCTCAAGGTCATGGAACAGGTCGGCGCGGGCATCGCCAAATACGCCCCCGACGCCTTCGTGATCTGCATCACCAACCCGCTCGACGCCATGGTGTGGGCGCTGCAGAAGGCCTCTGGCCTGCCGACCCACAAGGTCGTGGGCATGGCCGGCGTGCTGGACTCGGCCCGCTTCCGCTACTTCCTGGCGGACGAATTCGACGTCTCTGTCGAGGACGTGACGGCCTTCGTGCTCGGCGGCCATGGCGACGACATGGTGCCGCTGGTGCGTTACTCCGGCGTGGCCGGCATCCCGCTGCCTGACCTGGTCGCCATGAACTGGACCACCCAGGAGCGCGTGGATGCCATCGTCGATCGCACCCGCAAGGGCGGCGGCGAGATCGTCAACCTGCTCAAGACCGGCTCAGCCTTCTATGCGCCGGCAGCGTCCGCCATCGAGATGGCGACCTCCTATCTGCGCGACAAGAAGCGCCTTCTGCCGGCCGCCGCATTCCTTTCCGGCGAGTATGGCGTGAAGGACCTCTACCTCGGCGTACCGGTCATCATCGGGGCGAAGGGCGTGGAGCGCGTGGTCGAGATCAGCCTCGACAAGAGCGAGCGCGCCATGCTCGACAAGTCCATTGCCTCGGTCCAGGAACTGGTCGCCGAGTGCCGGAAGATCGCGCCCGACCTGGGTGCGTGAGGATAGGCGGCATCGCCGCCGATGAAGACGCCGAAGCCGGCTCGCGCGGCCAGCTTCGGCAACCGGGAAAGTGGCAATGAACCTGCCAGCGCAACGAGGCTCCAATCCCGCGCATGCGGTCGTTGACCGCGCGTCGGTGAGGTCAGCCCCTGTCCGCGACGTTCTCCCGAACGTCCGCGCGCATTTGGCAAGAAGCCGCCCCTCGGTAAGGCGCGTTGCGAGATCGGCGCGCCAAATGCCTAGATATCGGACGGTGCGCCGTAATTCGGCGATCGTAGGCGTCGAATGGTTGCTGAGCAGCCATTCCCTTGCAAGATTGCAGTCGATGGCCGTGCCGGTCGGGCGGCCAATCCTGGGGGCTGTGATTTCAATGCTGCGTTACCTGTTCCGAAAGTTGCCGATCAGTCCTTGGCAAAAGAAATACCTGAAATACATGTACTTTAGGAGCATGGCCGCTATCGGGCGTGACGCGTTTCCCGCGTTGTTCGATATCGACCGCAAAATGCTGAAATACCTTCCCGGGACCAACGGAACCTTCATCGAGGTCGGAGCGAACGACGGCATTTCACAATCAAATACCTGGTACCTCGAAGCCTATCGCGGATGGTCGGGCCTGCTGATCGAGCCTGTGCCGGAGCTGGCAAAGCTGGCCAAGCGTTTCCGCAAGACGCCCGTGGCGAATGTGGCACTGGGGGCGATGGCGAGCGATGGCGACACGCTGACGCTGAGCGTGTCGGACCTCACCACCACGGTTGCAAACGGCAAGAAGGACCGGAGCGGGGCAGCGGCGAAACAGATCACGGTGCCGATCCGCGCCCTTTCAGCACTGCTGACGGAGCACGGCATAAGCAAGGTCGACTTCTTCTCGCTGGACGTCGAGGGGTTCGAGCTTCCGGTGCTTCAGGGGCTGGATTTCGATACCCACCGGCCGCGCTACATCCTGGTCGAGACCGAGCAGGCGCCGGAGGTCGAGGCCTATCTGAAACCATGGTACGACTTGAAGGACACGTTGACGTTCCATGACTATTTGTTCGAGGCCCGTTCGACGGAGTGAGGCGATGACTCATTTGCCAGCCGCCGGGGGGCGTCTTCCTCTCGTCGCTTTTGCGTAGTTGTTGTTCGCACGGCCAATTCGACTGGGAACCACGCAGACACAACGGACAGCGCGCGAACTTGCAGTGGTCGGCGCGCCGTTCGTAGGACTTTTAACTAGCTTGGATTTTCGCGCCGGATGACGCAGGGAAATCCAGGCTCGACCGACCACCAGGGATGAACCCATGGCACGTGCGGATCTGAACGAAGCTTTTCTCAATACTTCCTTCCTCTACGGCGCCAACGCGGCCTGGATCGAAGATCTGTATGCCCGCTACGAGGCAGACCCCACATCGGTGGACGCCGAGTGGCAGGCTTTCTTCGGCGGGCTGAAGGACACCCCCGCCGACGTCGAGAAAAGTGCGCGCGGCGCTTCCTGGAAGAAGGACAACTGGCCGATCCACGCCAATGGCGAGCTTGTCTCGGCCATGGACGGTAACTGGATCGAGGTCGAGAAGAAGACTTCCGACAAGGTCAAGGAAAAGGCCCAGAAGGCCGGCGTCGAGCTGAGCTCGGCGGACGTGCAGCAGGCGACGCGCGACTCCGTCAAGGCCCTGATGATGATCCGCGCCTATCGCATGCGCGGCCATCTTCATGCACGGCTCGATCCGCTCGGCCTCGAGCCCGAGCATTCCGCCCCCGAGCTCGACCCGGCGTCTTATGGCTTCCGCGAGGCGGATCTCGACCGGCCGATCTTCATCGACCACGTGCTGGGCATGGAGTTCGCCACCGTCCGGCAGATGATCGCGATCCTCCAGCGCACCTATTGCGCCACCCTCGGCGTCGAGTTCATGCACATTTCCTCCCCCGAGGAGAAGGCGTGGATCCAGGAGCGGATCGAAGGCCCGGACAAGGAGATTACCTTCACCCGCGAGGGCAAGCGCGCCATCCTGAACAAGCTTGTCGAGGCCGAGGGCTTCGAGAAGTTTCTGGACGTGCGCTACACCGGCACCAAGCGCTTCGGCCTCGACGGGGGCGAAAGCCTGATCCCGGCGCTGGAACAGATCATCAAGCGTGGCGGCAATCTCGGCGTGAAGGAGATCGTGTTCGGCATGGCCCATCGCGGCCGCCTGAACGTCCTGACCCAGGTGATGGGCAAGCCGCACCGCGCGCTTTTCCACGAATTCAAGGGCGGCTCATGGGCCCCTGACGAGGTCGAGGGATCGGGCGATGTGAAGTACCACCTTGGTGCTTCATCGGACCGCGAGTTTGACGGCAATCAGGTGCACCTGTCGCTGACCGCCAATCCCTCGCATCTGGAAATCGTCGATCCGGTGGTGCTTGGCAAGTCGCGCGCCAAGCAGGACCTTCTTGCCGATACCGACCGCACCCAGGTTCTGCCCCTGCTTCTGCATGGTGACGCGGCCTTCGCCGGCCAGGGCGTGGTGGCGGAATGCCTGGGTCTGTCCGGGCTGAAGGGGCACCGCACCGGCGGCTCGATCCACTTCATCATCAACAACCAGATCGGTTTCACGACCTACCCGCGCTTCTCGCGCTCTTCGCCGTATCCCTCGGACGTGGCCAAGACCATCGAAGCGCCGATCTTCCATGTGAATGGCGACGACCCTGAGGCCGTGACCTTCGCCGCCAAGATCGCCACCGAGTTCCGCCAGCTGTTCCACAAGCCGGTGGTCATCGACATGTTCTGCTACCGGCGCTTCGGCCACAATGAAGGCGACGAGCCAGCCTTCACCCAGCCCTTGATGTACAAGGCCATCAAGAAGCACCCCACCACGCTCGAGATCTACTCCAAGAAGCTCGAAGCCGAGGGCGTGCTGGTGCCGGGCGAAATCGATTCGATGCGCGCCGAATGGCGCTCGCGGCTCGACGGGGAATATGACGCAGGCCAGGCCTACAAGCCCAACAAGGCGGACTGGCTGGACGGGCGCTGGGCGGGCCTCAAGGTCGCCAATGCCGAGGATGACCCGCGCCGCGGCGTCACTGGCGTCGATCTCGACGTGTTGCGTGACATCGGCACCAAGATCACGACGGTGCCGGAGGGCTTCCACGTCCACCGCACCATCCAGCGCTTCCTCGATGCCCGCCGCAAGGCGATCATCGACGACGGCGCAGGCATCGACTGGTCGACCGGCGAGGCGCTGGCTTTTACCACGCTCCAGCTCGAAGGCCACCCGGTGCGCCTCTCGGGTCAGGACTGCGAGCGCGGCACCTTCTCGCAGCGCCATTCGGTGCTGATCGATCAGGAGACCGAGGACCGCTACACGCCGTTCAACCATCTGGCCGAAAGCCAGGCCCGCTACGAGGTCATCAATTCGATGCTCTCGGAGGAAGCGGTGCTCGGCTTCGAATATGGCTACTCGCTGTCGGAACCGAACGCGCTCACTCTGTGGGAAGCCCAGTTCGGCGACTTCGCCAATGGCGCGCAGGTCATCTTCGACCAGTTCCTGTCGTCCGGCGAGCGCAAGTGGCTGCGCATGTCGGGGCTCGTCTGCCTGCTGCCGCATGGCTATGAAGGCCAGGGCCCCGAGCATTCCTCGGCCCGGCTTGAGCGGTTCCTGCAGATGTGCGCCGAAGACAACATGCAGGTCGCCAACTGCACGACGCCGGCGAATCTGTTCCATGCGCTGCGCCGTCAGCTGAAGCGTGACTTCCGCAAGCCGCTGATCCTGATGACACCGAAGAGCCTGCTGCGCCACAAGCGGGCGGTCTCCCGGCTTTCCGAAATGGCTGCCGGCACCTCCTTCCACCGCATTTTGTGGGACGATGCCGACGCCTCCTCGGGCCACAAGACACCGGATTCGATCGACCTAAAGGCAGACGGCGAGATCCGCCGCGTCGTGCTGTGCACCGGCAAAGTCTATTACGACCTCTATGAGGAGCGTGAGCGGCGCGGTGTCGACGACATCTACCTGCTGCGCGTGGAGCAGCTGTTCCCGTTCCCGCTGAAGACGCTGGTGCAGGAACTGTCACGCTTCAAGCAGGCCGAAATCGTCTGGTGTCAGGAAGAGCCGAAGAACCAGGGCGCCTGGGCCTTCGTCCAACCTTATCTGGAATGGGTGCTGGAACAGGTTGGCTCGGCTTCGGCGCGGCCGCGTTACACCGGCCGCCCGGCCTCCGCCGCGACCGCAACCGGGCTCATGTCCAAGCACCTCGCCCAGCTCAAGGCATTCCTCGCGGACGCTCTGGGCTGACGCGTGACGATTTCGAACATATTCGAGGGATCGCCGGCCCCGGGCCGGCTCAGGTAGGGAAGAAAGAGCAATGGCAACCGAGATCCGCGTCCCGACGCTGGGCGAATCGGTCACCGAGGCGACGATTGGCAAGTGGTTCAAGAAGGCGGGCGACGCCGTCGCCGCCGACGAGCCGCTTGTCGAGCTTGAGACCGACAAGGTGACGATCGAGGTGCCCGCACCCGCCGCCGGCGTGCTCTCGGAAATCATCGCCCTGGACGGTGAAACCGTGGGCGTCGGCGCCCTGCTTGGTTCCATCGGCGAGGGCGCCGGCAAGGCGGCCGCTCCCGCCAAGGTCGAGGCCCCCAAGGCCGAAGCGCCGAAGGCCGAGCCTGCCAAGGCAGCCAGCCCGGCCGCCGCTCCGGCCGCCGCGCCAGCTTCGGCGGCGGCGGGCGCCAATGGCCCGGCGGTGGCGAAGATCGCCGCGGAGTCCGGCCTCAACCCCGCCATGCTTGCCGGCACCGGCAAGGACGGGCGCGTGACCAAGGGCGACATGCTCGAAGCCCTCGCCAACCCGCCTGCGGCCCCCGCTCCGGCCCCGACCGTGGCCCGCGCGCCCTCCGCTCCCGACGACGCTTCCCGCGAGGAGCGCGTCAAGATCACCAAGCTGCGCCAGACCATCGCCCGGCGGCTGAAGGACGCGCAGAACACCGCGGCGATGCTCACCACCTTCAACGATGTCGACATGTCGGCGGTGATGAGCCTGCGCGCCCAGTACAAGGATGTGTTCGAGAAGAAGCACGGCGTGAAGCTGGGCTTCATGGGCTTCTTCACCAAGGCGGTGATCCAGGCCCTGAAGGACGTGCCCGAGGTGAACGCCGAGATCGATGGCCAGGACCTCGTCTACAAGAATTACTACCATGTCGGCATTGCAGTCGGCACCGATAAGGGCCTTGTCGTGCCGGTGGTGCGCGATGCCGACCAGATGTCCATCGCCGGCATCGAGAAGACCATTGCGGGTCTCGGCCGCAAGGCGCGCGATGGCAAGCTCGGCATCGAGGATATGCAGGGTGGCACCTTCACCATCACCAATGGCGGCATCTACGGCTCGCTGATGTCGACGCCGATCCTCAACGCGCCGCAGTCCGGCATTCTCGGCATGCATCGCATCGAGGAGCGCCCGGTTGTCGTGAAGGGCCAGATCGTCGCCCGCCCGATGATGTATCTGGCGCTGAGCTATGATCACCGCATCGTCGACGGCAAGGGCGCCGTCACGTTCCTCGTCCGCGTGAAGGAAGCGCTGGAGGATCCGGCCCGCCTCGTGCTGGATCTGTGATCCGGAAACGGCCCGGTTGGAGGGCAGCATGAACTATCTGAACGAGTTCGCCGCGCTGATGGCGGTGTTCGCGGTCGTGATCGTGGCGCCGGGGGCGGATTTCGCCCTCGTCGTGCGTCAGAGCGTGCTGCACGGGCGCGGCGCGGCGCTGGTGACAAGTTTCGGCATCGGCGCCTCGCTGCTGTTCCACATCTCCTACACCATCCTGGGCATCGGGCTCATCGTGTCGCAGTCGCTGGCGCTGTTCGCGCTGATCAAGTGGTGCGGCGTCGCCTATCTGCTCTATCTCGGCCTGCGTTCCTTTTTCGAGAAGCCGATCCGCCTCGACGAGCCCGCCCTGGCGCGTGAGGCGGGCACCGTGCGCCGCGCCTCGCTGCCGGCGTGCTTCGGCATGGGGTTCCTGACCAACGCGCTGAACCCCAAGCCGGTGCTGTTCTTCCTCTCGCTGTTCTCGGCCATTGTGAGCCACGAAACGCCCGTCCCGGTGGTGTTTGTCTATGGCCTTGGCATGGCCGGTGCGCTCATCGCTTGGTTCGCCTGCGTCACGCTGTTCTTCACCAACCCTGCGGTGCGGGCGCGTTTCAACGCCTGCGGTCGCTGGTTCAGCCGGGTCACCGGCGCGACCTTCGTGCTGCTCGGCCTTCGCCTTGCCGTCCAGAAGGCGGGCTGACACCTTAGGGATTCAAGGAAACTGCCTCCCATGTCCTACGATCTTGTTGTCATCGGCACCGGCCCCGGCGGCTATGTGTGCGCCATTCGCGCCGCCCAGCTCGGCCTCAAGGTCGCTGTTGTCGAAAAGCGCGCCACCTTCGGCGGGACCTGCCTCAACATCGGCTGCATTCCCTCCAAGGCACTGCTGCACGCCTCACACCTCTTCGAGGAGGCCGGCCACTCCTTCGCCAAGATGGGCATCGGTGTGAGCACACCCAAGCTCGACATAAAGGCGATGCTGGGCTTCAAGGACCAGGCGGTCGAGGGCAACACCAAGGGTGTCGCCTTCCTGATGAAGAAGAACAAGATCGACACCTATCATGGCACCGCCACCATCGCTGCGCCGGGCAAGGTGGATGTCGCGATGGACGATGGTTCGGCCCAGTCGCTGGAAACCAAGGCCATCGTCATCGCCACCGGCTCGGACGTCGCCCGGCTGCCGGGGATCGAGATCGACGAGACACGAATCGTCTCCTCCACCGGCGCGCTCACACTTGAAAAAGTGCCGGGCAAGCTGGTCGTGGTCGGCGCCGGCGTGATCGGGCTGGAGCTCGGCAGCGTGTGGCGGCGCCTGGGCGCTCAGGTGACGGTGGTGGAATTCCTCGACCGCATCCTGCCCGGCATGGACCTCGACGTGGCGAAGTCCTACCAGCGCATCCTGCAGAAGCAGGGCTTCGAGTTCACACTCAGTTCCAAGGTCACAGGCGTCGACAGCTCCGGCAAGACGCTGAAGGTCTCGGTGGAGCCCGCCGCTGGCGGCGAGGCGAAGGTGCTGGAGGCCGATGTGGTGCTGGTCGCCATCGGTCGCGTGCCGTTCACCGAAGGGCTGGGGCTTGAGGCGCTCGGTGTCGAGAAGGACAAGCGCGGGCGGATCGTCACCGATCATTACTACCGCACCAACGTGCCTGGCATCTTTGCCATCGGCGACGTCATCACCGGACCGATGCTCGCCCACAAGGCGGAAGACGAAGGCGTCGCCATCGCCGAATTGCTGGCCGGCCAGGCGGGTCATGTGAACTACGACGTCATTCCCGCCGTGGTCTATGCCTCGCCGGAAGTCGCCTCGGTCGGCAAGACCGAGGAAGAGCTGAAGGCGGAAGGCATCGCCTACAAGGTCGGCAAGTTCCCCTTCCTCGCCAATGGACGCGCCAAGGCCAATGACGAGACCGAGGGCTTCGTGAAGGTTCTGGCCGACGAGACCACCGACAAGGTGCTCGGAGTGCACATTATCGGCATGGAAGCGGGCGAGATGATCCACGAAGCGGCGGTTCTGATGGAGTTCGGCGGCTCGTCCGAAGACCTCGCCCGCACCTGCCACGCCCACCCCACCCGTTCCGAAGCGGTGAAGGAAGCGGCGATGGCGGTGGAGAAGCGTTCCATCCACATGTGAGAACCATCGCTGGCGGAACCACACCGAGCGAAAACGAAATCGGCCCGGAAGTCACCTTCCGGGCCGTTTCAGTTCAAGCCCGACAGGGAGCCGTCAGCTGTCCTTGGTGTCCGTCTGCACCGGCGGGGTCGACGCCGTATGGCCGGGGGAACAGTCAGCCAGCGCCGCACCGGTCGCGGCAAGGGTGAGGGCGAACGCGCAGGCGAAGGTGGCGATACGCTTCATCAGACACTCTCCTCATCGACATGACTTCCGATAGGGAAAGTGTCACTCACACACGCCATGATTAAAAGCCCGGCACCGGTATCGGGTTGCACCAAATACTGGCAAGCCACCTGTTCTCACGCAGCCGTGTAGGTCACCGCCTCGATTTTCCAACCGTCGGGATCAAACAGGAAGGCCGCATAATACCCCTCGCCGTAATGCGGACGCAGCCCCGGCGCGCCTTCGTCGCGTCCTCCGCTCACAACGCCGGCGGCATGGAACGCCCGCACCGCCGCGCGATCCGGCGCCATGAAGCACAGATGGAAGCCGGGCGGCGGGATCACGGCAGCGCTGCGGTGCTGGATCCAGAACGGCGCCGCGCCGGGGGTGCCCTCGGGCGAAGGGAGTTCACCCTCAGGCCCCCAGCAGGCGGATTCGCCCTCTGGTTCGGCAAAGCACATCACCCGCACGAAACCAAGCGACGCCAGCACCGCATCATAGAAGGCGAGCGAGCGGGCGAAGTCACTCACGCCGATCGACATATGCTCGATCATGGGGCGAACGGGGGTCATGGGCCTCACCTGCCCGCGCGCGGGTGGGCGGAACGCCAGGCGGCCATGAGGGCCGTCGAATCCACCGCCGCGTAGATTTGCGTGGTGGAAAGCGAGGCGTGGCCAAGAAGCTCCTGGATCGACCTCAGATCACCACCGCGCCCCAGCAGATGGGTGGCAAAGGAATGGCGCAGCGCATGTGGCGTGGCACTGTCGGGCAAGCCCAGCGCACCGCGCATCCGCTCCACCGCCAGCTGGACGATACGCGGCGAGAGCGGGCCGCCCTTGGCGCCGCGAAAAAGCGCGGCTGTCGGTTCCAGATCATAGGGGCAGGCGCGGGCATAGGCGTCGATCAGCGACAGCACGGCCGGCAGCACCGGCACCATGCGTGTCTTGCCGCCCTTGCCATGGACGATGATCTGATCGCCGCGCCCGGGTTCGGGCATGTCGCGGCGCATCAGGCCGAGCGCTTCGGAAATACGCAGTCCCGAGCCGTAGAGCAGCGCCAGCACGGCAGCATCGCGGGTGAGAATCCACGGCTCGCGCGCGTCGCCGGCGCGCGTCGCTGGGTTCGTCATCGCCAGCGCGTCCTCCGGGAGCAGCGGGCGCGGCAGGGTGCGTGGAATGCGCGGCGCGCGCACTGCCGCGAGTGCCCCGACCTTGCCGAGCCCTTCGCGCTCCAGGTGGCGTCCGAAGGAGCGGGCCGCTGCGAGGAACCGCATCTGGGTGCGCGATTCGATGCCTTCCGCACGCCGCGCCGCGATCACGGCGCGCACCTCGCGCGGGGTCAGCGCGGCCAGCGCGGCAAGGTCCGGCTTGCCACCGCGATCGGCCGCGAGCAGGCCAAGAAAGGTGGAGACGTCGCGGGCATAGGCCTCGCGGGTCTTGGGCGAGAGCCGGCGCTCATGGCCGAGCCGGTCGAGCCAGCCCCTCGCCGCCGCCGCGACATCGGGTGCCGCGCCGGCCAGAAGCGAGCGCTCGGCACGAGCCGCCTTCTGTGCATCCGTGCTTGCCATGACTATCTCCCGCGAAGACCGCCTCTCGCGAATCGCCGTAATGGTGGCATGGGATGATTTACGTTTCGTCGCCCTTCGCACCCGTCCGGCGCCGGCGAAAAATCCGGCGCCGTGCCGCGCGACGCACGGCGCCGCGATGCGCTATGAAGAGCCTCGCATGACCAAGCCAAGCCCCGTCGATTCCCCCTCCCTGTTTCCTTCGCGCGAAAGCGTCGTAGACGTGCTGCTGCCGCTCGCCATCGGCGCGGCCTATTCCTACCGCGTGCCGGAGGGCATGGAGCTCGCGCCGGGCGATATCGTCGTAGTGCCGCTGGGCACCCGCGAGGTTCTGGGCTGCGTGTGGCCGCGCGCGGGCGGCGCGCCCGCCGTCGATCCCGCCAAGTTGAAATCGATCAAGCGCCGATATGACGTCGCCCCGCTCCAGCCGGCGATGCTCGCCTTTATCGAGTGGATGGCGGACTACACGGTGACGCCACCCGGCATGGTGCTGCGCCTCGCCCTGCGCCACGACGAAAGCGCAGGCATCGGCCGCGAGCGCACCGGCGTGTACCTCACCGACAGGCGCCCCGAGCGGCTGACCAAGGCGCGCACCAAGGTCGTCGAGGCTCTGTTCGACGGGTTCGTGCGCTCCAAGTCGGAAGCCGCGCGCGAGGCCGGCGTCTCCGCCTCCGTGGTCGACGGACTGATCGATGACGGCGTGCTGGAGACGGTCGTGCTTCCGCCCGAGCCGGCCGCCGAGGTGCCCGATCCCGAGCATTCCCGCCCCGATCTTTCGCCCGCGCAGAGCGAGGCCGCCGCCCGGCTCGTGGATGCCGTGAAGGCCCGCGCATTCGCGCCGACGCTCATCGATGGCGTCACCGGATCAGGCAAGACCGAGACCTATTTCGAAGCGGTGGCACAGGCGATCCGTCAAGGGCAGCAGACCCTTATCCTGATGCCTGAAATCGCCCTCACCCAGGCGTTTCTTGATCGTTTTGCCCGCCGCTTCGGCGTGCTTCCCGCCGAGTGGCATTCCGCTGTCAGCTCGAAGCGGCGCGGGAAGTTGTTCAAGGGTGTCGCCTCGGGCGAAGTCAGCGTCGTCGCGGGCGCCCGCTCGGCGCTGTTCCTGCCGTTTCGCGACCTCGGGCTGATAATTGTCGATGAGGAGCACGACGGCGCCTACAAGCAGGAAGACGGCGTCCACTACCATGCGCGCGACATGGCGGTGCTGCGCGCTCGGCTGGAGGAGGCGCCGATCGCCCTCGTCTCGGCGACGCCGTCGCTTGAGACGGAAGTGAACACCCGGCGCGGACGCTATACCCGCCTGCACCTGCCCGAGCGCTTTACCGGTACCCGCGTGCCGCGCCTCGAGCCGATCGACCTGCGCAAGGAAGGACCGCCGCGCGGCCAGTGGGTCGCCCCGCGCCTCGCGCGGGAGATGGAGTGCACGCTGGAGGCCGGCGGCCAGAGCCTGTTGTTCCTCAACCGGCGTGGCTACGCCCCTCTCACGCTCTGCCGCGCCTGCGGGCATCGCCTGCGCTGTCCGTCCTGCTCGTCCTGGCTGGTGGAACACCGTTTCCGCCGACGTCTCGAATGCCACCAGTGCGGCTATGCCATGCCGGTGCCCAGCGAATGCCCGGCCTGTCACGAACCGAACGCACTCATTCCTTGCGGGCCGGGCGTCGAGAGGCTGCATGAGGAAGTCGTCCGGCTGATGCCGAACGCACGCGTGCAGGTGCTCTCCTCCGATCTCGCCGGTGGGGTGGAGCGTATGCGGGCCGAGCTGAAAGCGATCGAGGATGGTGAGGTCGACGTGGTGGTCGGCACCCAGCTCGTCGCCAAGGGGCACAACTTTCCCGGCCTCGCTCTGGTGGGCGTGATCGACGCCGATGTCGGGCTCGGTCATGGCGACCCGCGCGCGGCGGAGCGCACGTTCCAGCTCCTGCACCAGGTCGCCGGACGTGCGGGACGCGCCAATGTGGAAGGTCGCGCCTTCCTCCAGACCTACATACCCGAGCATCCGGTGATGCAGGCGCTGGTCGCGGGCGACCGTGATGCCTTCTACGATCAGGAGATCGCGATCCGCGAGGAGGCGCATCTGCCGCCCTTCGCCCGATTCTGCGCGCTCATCGTCTCCGGCACTGACAATCACGCCGCCCAGTCTCATGCCCGTGCGCTGGCCGCCTGTGCGCCCTTCACATCGGAAGTGCGTGTGCTCGGCCCCGCCGAGGCGCCGCTGGCTCTCGTGCGCGGACGGCACCGCTTCCGCCTGCTGGCGCGCTCCGAGCGCGCTTTCGACCTGTCGTCCTATGTCCGAGCCTGGATGGCCGGCGCCCCCCGCGCGACCGGCAGCCTGAAGGTTCAGATCGACATCGATCCGCAGAGCTTCCTGTAGCCATCCCCCGCGAAGCTATCCCCAGGCGATGCGGTGCAGCGTGACTTTAGGGCGGCTTCCTGCTGTGCTGGCATACCGTCGCGACGCCGCCGACGATCAACGGATCGGGTTTTCCCCATGATGAGCCTTCCCTTTTTCGGGATCTTCGCCGCCTTCCTTCTCGCGGGAGGCGGACGGCGCGGCCCCGCCCTCCTGCTTTGGGCACTGTCCATGGTGGTGTTGCTGCTGCTCTTCCGCAGCCACAGCACCGACGCGCTCGACGTGGTGTTGTGAGGGGCCTTTCATGACAGACGCGGCAAACACCTTTCTGACACCGGAGCGCGCGCGCGTTCTCAACGGGCTTGGCGTTCTCGCCATCTCGGCCGTTCTGGTCTTCGCCTTCTTCGATCAGTTCGTCGGCGGCGACTTGCCCTGCCCTCTCTGCATCCTTCAGCGCGTGGGCTTTGTCGGTGTCGGCTTCGGTCTGGCGCTCAACCTGCGCTTCGGCCCGCGCCCGAGCCATTACGGCGTCGCGATCCTCTCCGCGGTCGCAGGCGGGGATATTTCCGTGCGCCAGACGCTCCTGCACATCGTGCCGGGCACGGGCACCTATGGCGAAGCCTTCTTCGGACTTCACTTCTATACTTGGGGCGTGGTGTTGAGCTGCCTCATTGTCGTGGGCTGCGCACTGCTTCTGCTGTTCGACCGCCAGTTTGAACCGTCCGACAGCCCACCTCGTGCGTTCGGCGCGTTTGCGTTCGGCGCCTTCGGGCTGGTCGCGCTACTCACTCTTGCCAACGGCGTCTCCACCGTTCTGGAATGCGGCGGCGGGCTTTGCCCGGACAATCCGACCCACTATCTCCTGCTTCAGGACGCTCCGCCCGCGCCGTGACGGTGAGCGTGCGGTTCCGATCTCACCCCATTGACGAGGCTGCATTCGGCGCATAGCTTGCCGGCCATGACGATGTGGACCAACGAGAACAAGCGCATCCGCGCGGCACGGCGAATTCGCCGCCCGGCCGAACAGTTCGGCCGGGATAGCTGACGCGCCTGCCCTATCTCTCCTTCGTCATGGGAATTTGCCATGTTCTCCGGCCCTCTCCGTCATCGCCTCGTTGTCGAGGCTGATGCTCATCCCAATCTGATGCTGCGCCTGCTCGAACCCTTCGCGATCCATGACGTGCAGCCGACCCGGATCCGCCTCGACGGCCCGCCGGATGGGAAGATCGATCCCGCCAATCTCGGCAACATGCGCGCCGAAATCGCATTCGTGGCGCCCGTTGAACTTGCCGAACGCCTCTGGGCGCGCATCGACGTGATGGTGCCGGTGCGCACCTCCCATCTGGTGTCCAGCGCGTCCTCCGAAGTGGCGGCCTAAGTCCTTTCATGTTCGCCCAGCTCAGCGCCATAACCTTCATCGTGGCGCCGGTCTTCGGGCTCATAGGGCTCGGTTTTCTAGCCTCTGTCAGCGGTCACCTGCGCGAGCGCGCCGCCGAGGGGCTGTCGGAATATGTGTTCGGCCTCGCGGTTCCGGTGCTGATCTTCAAGACTCTGGCGGGCGCGCGCCTGCCAGAGGAAGGCCAGCCCTGGGGCTACTGGATCGCCTATTTCACCGGCGCCTTCATCGTCTTCGCGCTCGGCATGCTGGCGGCGCGTCGGCTCTTTCACCGCGACTACACCGAGACGGTGATTCACGGATTCACCTCCGCACAGGCCAACACCGTCTTCGTCGGCGTGCCGCTCATTCTCCAGGCCTACGGGCCGGAGGGCGCGGTGCCGCTGTTCCTGCTCATCGCGGTCCATCTGCCTATCATGATGGTCGTTGCGACAGTCCTGACGGAGGGTGTGCATGGCGGCCTTTCGGCGGCGGGGCTTAAGAAGCTCCTGCGCCTGCTGGCTTTCAACCCGATCCTCATCGGCATCTATGCCGGCGGCATCGCCAAGCTCACGGGCTTCGAGCTGAGCGGGATCTTCAAGCAGATCGCCGACATGCTCTCCGCTTCCGCCGTGCCCTGCGCGCTGGTCTCGCTGGGCCTCGCCCTGCATCGCTACCCGATCCGCGGTGATTTTGCCCCTGCGGTCCTGATCACGGCGCTGAAACTGATCGTCCATCCGGCCATCGTCTATGTGCTGACCCGCCTTCTGCCGATGCCTCCGGTATGGGCCGATGTGGCGGTCGTGTTCGCCGCCATGCCAAGCGGGATCAACGCCTATCTTCTGGCACAGCGCTATCGCGTCGGTGTCGCCGCCTCGGCGGGGGCGGTGTCGCTCTCCACCGCTGTCAGCCTGTTCACCGTCACGATCTGGCTGATGATTCTCGGGGTTGGGTGAGACGCCCGACCGGGAGACGTTCAGCTCGCAAGCACTCGCCCCCACCTCCTGCCCACGTGGTATCCGCCCCGTGACACCCGCTAGGCGGACGGGCCGAGAGCCCTGCGGCGCACCTCTCCCGCGCTCACACCCGCCTGGCGCAGGGCCCGCAGGCTCTCCGAGCCGATCGACTTCGAGAGTTTGCGCCCCTCCGCGTCCAGCAGCAGCGGGTGGTGCGTGTAGAGCGGCTCTGGCAAGCCGAGTAGAAGCTGCAGCAGCCGGTGCACCGACGTGGCGGCCTTCAGGTCACTCCCGCGCACAACATAGGTTACCCCCTGCAGCGCATCATCAACCACAACGGCAAGGTGATAGCTCGTGGGCACATCCTTGCGGGCGATGACGATATCACCCCACGCCAGTGGATCGGCCACCAGAGTGTCGGCGGCGTCCGGGCCGGCCCCGCCGACCTCGCGCCAGCCCAATGGGCCCGCCATCGCCGCCGCCCGCCTCATGTCGAGCCGCAGCGCATGAGGCTCACCGGCCGCACGGCGACTGGCGCGCTCGCTCTCGCTCATCGTCTCGCGGGCAAAGGGAAATAGCGGCGCACCGTCCGGGTCACGTGGCCAGCCGGGTCGTTCCTCCACCTCACGGCGGATCTCGGCACGGCTCTCGAAGCTCTCATAGACCAAACCCATGGCGAGGAGCTTGTCCAGCGCCGCGCGGTAGTCGGGGAAATGCTCGGACTGCCGGCGCACCGGGCGCTCCCAGTCAAGGCCGAGCCAGGCGAGATCCTCATGGATCGCCGCCTCATAATCAGGCCGGCAGCGCGCCGCGTCGATGTCCTCGATGCGAAGCAGCAGGCGGCCATCGATAGCCTTGGCCATCGCGGCATTCATCAGCGCCGATCGGGCATGGCCCAGATGCAGCAGCCCGTTCGGGCTCGGCGCGAAGCGGAAGGTGGGGCGGGCGAGAGCGTTCATCGCCCGCACATGTAGCGGCTCAGAACTGGCGCGCCACCATCATCATCTTGATCTCGGCGATCGCCTTGGCCGGATTGAGCCCCTTCGGGCAGGCCTTGGCGCAGTTCATGATGGTGTGGCAGCGATAGAGCCGGAACGGGTCTTCCAGGTCGTCGAGCCGATCGCCGGTCGCCTCGTCGCGGCTGTCGATCAGCCAGCGATAGGCCTGGAGCAGAGCCGCCGGGCCGAGATAGCGATCGCCGTTCCACCAGTAGCTGGGGCAGGAGGTCGAGCAGCAGGCGCACAGGATGCACTCATAAAGCCCGTCAAGCTTCTCGCGATCGCCGCGCGCCTGACGCCACTCCTTCTCCGGAGCCGGAGTCTCGGTGTGCAGCCAGGGCTCGACCGAAGCGTGCTGGGCGTAGAACTGCGTGAGATCCGGAACGAGGTCCTTCACCACCTGCATATGCGGCAACGGGTAGACATTGACCGACTTTGCGGTGACGTCGTCCATGCTCTTGAGGCAGGCGAGCGTGTTGGTGCCGTCGATGTTCATCGCGCACGAACCGCAAATGCCCTCGCGGCAGGAGCGGCGGAAGGTCAGCGTGGGGTCGACCTTGTTCTTGATCCAGATGAGACCATCCAGCACCATCGGCCCACAGTCGTCTCGGTCGACGAAATAGGTGTCCACGGCCGGGTTTTTCCCGTCATCCGGGTTCCAGCGGTAGATGTGGTACTCGGTCAGCCGGTTGGCTCCGGAAGGCTTCGGCCACACCTTGCCTTCAGTGAGCTGCGAGTTCTTCGGAAGCGTGAGCTGGACCATGACTGGGCTTGTCCTCAGCAGAGGGATCTTGGACGGACATCCTGGGCGGACGTGGTCGCCCGCGCCGGAGCGCGGACGCGGTACTCAGTAAACGCGTTTGCGCGGCTCGATGTACTGGATGTCGTTCGACAACGTGTATGTGTGCACCGGCCGGTCGTCGAGCTTCACCGCGCGCGTGTCGAAATCGACGAAAGCGAGCGTGTGCTTCATCCACTGGGCATCGTCGCGCTCGGGGAAGTCCTCGCGCGCATGGGCGCCGCGGCTCTCGGTGCGGGCCGCCGCGCTTTCCATGGTCACGCTGGCGAGCGCGATCAGGTTGTCGTATTCGAGCGTCTCGATGAGGTCGGAATTCCACACCAGCGAACGGTCGGTGACGGCGATGTCATCGGTGCCGGCGAACACGTCCGCGATGAGCTTGCGGCCCTCCTCCAGCACCTCGCCGGTGCGATAGACCGCGCAGTTGTTCTGCATCACCTTCTGCATCGACAGCCGCAGCTCGGCGGTGGGCGTTCCCCCATCGGCATTGCGGAAATGGTCGAGGCGCGAGAGCGCGAGATCGGCAGACGTGGCCGGCAGCTCCGGCTGCTTGTCGCCCGGCGTCAGCAGTTCGGCGCAGCGCAGCGCAGCCGCGCGGCCGAACACCACGAGGTCGGTGAGCGAATTGGAGCCCAGCCTGTTCGCGCCGTGGATCGACACGCAGGCGCATTCGCCCACGGCCATCAGGCCCGGCACCACGTGGTCGGCATTGCCGCCCTTCTTGGTGACGACCTCGCCGTGGAAGTTCGTCGGGATGCCACCCATGTTGTAATGCACGGTCGGCAGCACCGGGATCGGTTCCTTGGTCACGTCGACACCGGCGAAGATCCGCGCGCTCTCGGAGATGCCCGGCAGCCGCTCGTGAAGGATCGCCGGGTCGAGATGGTCGAGGTGCAAATAGATGTGGTCCTTGGACTTGCCCACGCCCCGTCCCTCGCGGATCTCCATGGTCATGGAGCGGGAGACGACATCGCGCGAGGCGAGGTCCTTGGCGGAGGGGGCGTAGCGCTCCATGAAGCGCTCGCCCTCGGAATTGGTGAGATAGCCGCCCTCGCCGCGCGCGCCCTCTGTAATCAGGCAGCCCGAGCCGTAGATGCCGGTCGGGTGGAACTGCACGAACTCCATGTCCTGCAGCGGCAGGCCGGCGCGCAGCACCATGGCATTGCCGTCCCCGGTGCAGGTGTGCGCCGAGGTGGCGGAGAAATAGGCCCGGCCATAGCCACCAGTGGCGAGAATCACCGTCTGCGCCCGGAAGCGATGGATGGTGCCATCATCCATCTTCAGAGCGACGATGCCCCGACAGCGCCCGTCATCGTCCATGATCAGATCGAGGGCGAAATACTCGATGAAGAACTCGGCCGAGTGCTTCAGCGCGGCGCCGTAGAGCGTGTGCAGGATGGCGTGGCCGGTGCGGTCGGCGGCGGCGCAGGTGCGCTGCGCGGTGCCCTTGCCATAATCCGTGGTCATGCCGCCGAAGGGGCGCTGATAGATCTTGCCCTCTTCGGTGCGCGAGAACGGCACGCCCCAGTGCTCCAGCTCGTAAACGGCGGCCGGCGCGTGGCGCACGAGATACTCGATGGCGTCCTGGTCGCCCAGCCAGTCCGACCCCTTGACGGTGTCGTACATGTGGAAGCGCCAGTCATCCTTGCTCATGTTGCCGAGCGAGGCGGCGATGCCGCCCTGCGCCGCGACGGTGTGAGAGCGGGTCGGAAAAACCTTGGTGACACAGGCCGTGCGCAGGCCCGCTTCCGAGCAGCCGACCACGGCACGAAGGCCGGCGCCGCCAGCGCCCACCACCACGACGTCATAGGAGTGGTCAATAATCGGGTACGCGGCCCCGTTCACACCAGATCCGGCACCATTCGAAGCGCCATTGGCGGAGATGGTCTCGGCCATAGGTCTCTCAGCCTCCGAAGCTGATTTTGAGGATGGCGAACGCTCCGGCGCAGCCAACCGCTATCGTGAAAAAGGTATTGGCAATGAGGGCGAGGATCTTGAGCCCCTCGGAGTGAACGTAGTCCTCGATAACCACCTGCATGCCGATGCGCATGTGCACCGCGGTCGACAGCAGCAGCAGAAGCAGTGCGATGGCGACGAGCGGGTGCCCCAGCGTGGCGCGAACGGTCTCCTGATCCTGCCCGGCGACACAGACAAAGACCGGCACGGCGATCAGGACGAGAAGAAGATTGGCCGCGGCGGTCACGCGCTGGCGCCAGAAATGCCCCGTGCCCGAGCGGGCGGAGCCGAGGCCGGACACCGCGCGGCGCGGCGTACGCATGGAAGGACCGGAAGTGACGCTCATGGTTCAGCCCTTCACCAGCCAGATGCCGATCCAGAGCAGCACCGTCAGGCCAATCGAACCGCCGATGGTGACCTTGGCGAGCAACTCGCGCGATTCCGGCCCGAAGCCGTAGCCAAAGTCCCAGACGAAGTGACGTACGCCGCCGATCGCGTGGTGGATCAGCGCCCAGCTGTAGCCAACCATCACAAGGATGCCGAGCCAACTGCCGTAAAGTCCGTTGACGAAGGCGAAGCTCTCGGGCGAGCTCGCGGCCGCAACCAGCCAGATCACGAGAAGCAGCGTGCCGAAATAGAGGGCGACGCCGGTGATGCGGTGCACGATGGACATCATCATCGTGAGCATCGGGCGGTAAATCTGCAGGTGCGGGGAAAGAGGCCGCTGGGCCGCTCCTGACATATCGGTATCCCCAGATCACTCAGGAATGTCATTTGTGCGTAGCGGAAACGATTGCAGTTCGCAATCATTCCAAAGGCGATTTCTATCGTTGCTCGCGGCGCAGCGCAGCGCGGTTGCACCGCAGCGGGCGCACACTAGCCGATGCCCTGTCCGGTTCGTACCCCTTTTCGCCAAGATGGCGCTTTTCGCCGAAGCACTGACTTTACCGGCGCTGACGCTTCATTAACCATATTCGCCTTTTATTTGACCGAAAGGCGCTGTCATTGTGGGGTTGACGCCAACCCCGCCGCTCCAAGGTTGCGTAGCGTATGCATTTCGCGAAACCCTGCCTCCTGCTTGGCGCATTGTTGCTCGGCCTGTGGAACCTCTGCCCGGCAGCGCACGCCCAGTCGCGCGGCGAGGACAGCGAGCGCACCATCACATCCGGCGGTCGCCAGCGCGAATTCATCCTCCATGTTCCCAAGGATGCCCCGCCAGGCCCGAAGCCGCTGGTGATCGCGCTGCACGGCGCGCTGCAGCCGGCCAGCGTGATGCAACGCTATCTCGATCTCGACGCCATCGCCGATCGCGAGGGCTTCGTGGTGGCCTATCCCAAGGGCATCAATCTGCTGTGGAACGATGGACGCAGCTCGGTCGCCGGCTTCATACCGATTCTTTTCCAGCGTGATGACGGGCGCTTCGTGCTCGACGTGCTGGACACGCTGGAGCGGGAAGGCCTGGCCGATACCTCGCGCTCCTATCTTATGGGCTTCTCCAATGGCGGCTTTCTCACCGCCTACATGGCCTGCCGCTATGCGGACCGCTTTGCCGCCTTCGCCACGATGATGATGACGGTCCCGGTCGGCTATGCCTCGTCCTGCCAGCCATCGCGGCCGGTGCCCATTCTGATGATGAACGGCACGTATGATCCCATCGTCCCCATGTTCGGCCGCCCGACGCCGGGTGCCCGGCTGATGTCAGCGACCGAGAGCGCCGAACTGTTCGCCCGCCTCAATGGCTGCGCGCCGCCGGTGGAAACAAAGGCGCCGCATGCCCGCGTCCTGCGCTGGGATCAATGTGCGGCCGGATCGGCCGTCGCCTTCTATGAGATCGCCGGCGGCCACCAGCCACCCTCACAATCGACCGACGCAATGGACGCGCTGGCGGCGGTCGTGCTCGGGCCGCGCCGCTCCGGCCTTGATGCGCCGCAGGAGATATGGACCTTCTTCAAGCGTTTCAGCGATCCGATCATCGCCCCGCCGACCGCCGACGCGCCCATGGTCGCAACGACAGCCCCCGCGCTCGCCGCCCCGATGATCACCACCACGGCGCCGCTGACCGCTCCGGCCCCGGCGCGGATGCCGGCACACGCGGGGGGTGCGCCCATACTCAGCAACCCGGATTCCTTCGCCACGGCCTGGCAGGGCATCGCTCCCAGTGGCGGCGCCGTGGTGCAACCCGGCCATGTCACCGCTTCGGCGGTGGCTCCGGGTGCCAGCGCGTATCAACCGATCGCCAGCGGCGCCCCGATGCCGCTGCAGTCCGGCTTTTCCTCGCCGCAGGGCACGGCGGATCTGGCACGGGCGCCCCGGCCGACGCCCTCGCCGATGCGGCAGAAATCTGCCGACGCGTGGTGAACTCTTCCCCCTGATCGGGGAACGGCCATGCTTTTGCCGCGAGACACCGTTCTATATCGCCACGCATTGCGCGCGAGGGCTTGAGTCGACGCCCGCGCGCGTTCGGGTTGACGGTGACGGGCGCACAAGCCATCGTCCCGGCCGCAAGCGGCCTTGGGTAGCGTCGCACCATCGAATCAGGGCGTTCGCCGAGGCGGATGCCCGTTGGCGTATAAGGCGTCCGGCCGCAGGAACGCGGCCAAGGCAAGGAACGCCAAGGGGGAAGGGCTGTTGGAGAGCAGGCGCGGATCAGGCAACGTCAGGCGGGGCCGCCTGGCGGCTTTCGATCTCGGCGACGAGCCACCGCTCGGCGTCGACGGCGATGCGGAAGAGCCAATCAACCGCCGTCGCATCTCGATCCGCTGGCTGATGGCCACCCTGCTCACAGGCATCTGCGGTGCCGCGCTGATGGGCGGGGCGGTCTATGCCGCGCTCGATGGAGAGTACCGATTCGCGCAGAATCCGGAGACCGTACGCTCGGCGCTGCGTGGGGCGCTGGCGGCGGGCGAGCGCCCGTCGAATGTCGCACGCAAGGGCGACCGCATGTCGCTGCTCTCCGAGAGCTTCAGCGCCAAGCAGACGCTGCGCCTATCCACCGCCACGAAAGACGGCGATCGCGAGGTCATTAAGGTCCGCGCCGTCACCAAGGTGGAATCCAACCTCGCGCAATCCGTCACCTCGGCCTCCTCCGACGTGCCGCGCTTCAACCCCGCAAAGCTCATCGCCGAATCCTCGAATGATGATGGCGAGGCGCCACAGGCCGAGCCCACCGGCGACCTGACCCTGGTGATGCGCGACATCACCAATCTTCCGCCCAGCACGAAATTTGCGGCCGAGCTTCCGATGGAAGACGTGCTGATGAAAGTACGCGAGACCGCCGAGTTCAGCCTTCCCACGGCGGACAACGCCCCGCTCACCGCCGGCGGCTTCGGCCGGGCGCTCGCCTTCGCACCGGCCGGGGCCATCGACCCGCTCAATCTCGCGGCCAGGCCCGACAATGTGAGCACCATCGACAAGTCCGCCGACGATGCCACCGGCGGCAATAATTGGGACGAGCGCACGGTGGTCGCCAAGAAGGGCGACACCGTCGTGTCGGTTCTCGTCGGTCTCGGCGTACCGGAGGTATCCGCCCGCGCTGCCGCCGATGCGTTCGATGACCGCGCGTTGCGCGGCCAGCTCGACGAAGGTCTTCGTCTCAAGATTCTGATGGAGAAACGCGGCGAGACCAACGTGGCGGTGCGCGTCGCCGTCTTCGCGGAGAGCGGGCACAAGGGCACGGTGGCGCTTTCCGACAGGGACAAGTTCCTCGCCGTGGAGGAACCCACCGATGTCCAGTTCGCCGATATCAGCCCCGACGATACCGATGACGACGGCACCGGCCGGGGCGGCATCACGCTTTATGACAGCATCTGGGAAACCGCCCTGCGCCACGAGGTGCCGCGTCCGGTGATCGAGAGCCTGGTGCGCGTCTATTCGTTTGACGTCGACTTCCAGCGCCGCGTCCGGCCCGGCGATTCCTTCGAGGTTCTGTATGAACCCGACGAGAGCGGCGGCGCCAATGGCGTCATCTATGCCGGCCTGACCGTCGGCGGCGAGGAGCGGCGCTACTATCGCTACCAGACCCCCGATGACAGCCTCATCGATTTCTATGACGAGAGCGGCAAGAGCGCGAAGAAGTTCCTGGTCCGCAAGCCGCTTTCGGGCGGCGTGCTGCGCTCGGGCTTCGGCATGCGGCGCCATCCGATCCTGGGCTACAGCCGGCTGCATTCGGGCGTCGACTGGGCCGATCGCGTCGGCACCCCGATCTATGCCGCCGGCAACGGCGTCATCACCAAGGCCGGCTGGAGCTCGGGCTATGGCCGCCACACCGAAATCCAGCATGCCAATGGCTATGTGACCACCTATTCGCACCAGTCCGGCTTCGCCAAGGGCATCCGTCCGGGCGTGCGCGTGCGGCAGGGTCAGGTCATCGGCTACATCGGATCGAGCGGCCTCTCCACCGGCGCGCATCTGCACTACGAAGTGCTGGTCAATGGCCGCTTTGTGGATCCGATGCGCATTCGCCTCCCGCGCGGGCGGGCTCTCGACGGCAAGATCTTCGCGGACTTCGCGAAAGAGCGTGAGCGCATCGATAGCCTTCTCAATCACAACGCGATGTCGAAGGTCGCCTCCGGCGCCGGCGGGCGCGGCGACGATGCCAACTGATGCTTGACGGTCCCCGCCTTGCACCCGCCTCCGGCGGCCCCGCCGACGCACTTGTCGTGCTGCTGCACGGCTATGGCGCAGACGGGCGCGACCTCATCGATCTCGGCCAGCTCTGGGCGCCATTCCTGCCCGGCGCCGCTTTCGTGTCGCCGCATGCCCCCGAGCCGTGCGCCCTCACCCCGGTCGGCCGGCAGTGGTTCGGCTATGTCGAGCGCGACGATCGCGAACGCTGGACCGGTGTGCAGGCGGCCCATGCCGCCCTCGACAGTTTTCTCGATGCCGAACTCACCCGGCTCGGCCTTTCCGATTCGCGGTTGGCGCTGGTCGGCTTCAGCCAAGGCACGATGATGGCGCTGCATACCGGGTTGCGCCGCGCCCAGGCCCCGGCCGGCATCGTCGGCTTTTCCGGAATGCACATCGTGCCCGGCGAGCGCGAGATCGAGACCTTCGATGCCGCGATCACCAGCCGTCCCCCGGTGCTGCTCATTCACGGCGACCGCGACGAAGTGATTCCCCCGCAGGCCCTGCCGCAGGCGATGGAGAGCCTGGAGGCGCGGGGCATAGCGGTGCGCGGACACCTTTCGAACGGGCTCGGGCACGGAATCGACCAGACCGGGCTGCTGCTCGCCGGCAATTTCCTGGGTGAGATCCTCGGTACGCCCTGATTAGGGTGATCCGCGGCCCGGGCGCACATACGAGCGCTTCACAAGACTGACACGCTACCTATAGAGTATCGCCGTGCGTCGCGCGGCGCTCGTCGTCGGGCCGGCGCTCCAATCAGGGAGCGAGTGTTGACGGCGACATTGTCTCCGGGTGCCTGGCCTGCCCTCGTGCTCAACGCCGATTACAGGCCGTTGAGCTACTACCCTCTGTCTGTCTGGTCGTGGCAGGACGCGATCAAGGCGGTGTTCCTCGATCGCGTGAACATCGTCGAATATTACGAACGGCAGGTTTCCAGCGCGACATTCCAGATGCGCCTGCCGAGCGTGGTGTCGCTGAAGACGTTCATCCGCCCTTCGCGGCAGCCCGCCTTCACCCGCTTCAACGTATTCCTGCGCGACCGCTTCACCTGCCAGTACTGCGAGTCGCGCGAGGACCTGACGTTCGATCACGTCATCCCGCGCTCGCGCGGCGGTCAGACCACGTGGGAGAACGTGGTCGCGGCCTGCTCGCCCTGCAATCTGCGCAAAGGGAGCATGATGCCGGAAGCGGCGCGCATGGTTCCCCGGCAGCGCCCGTTCCAGCCCACGGTGTTCGACCTGCACCAGAATGGGCGGCATTTCCCACCCAACTACCTGCACGACAGCTGGGTCGACTATCTTTATTGGGATACCGAACTCGACCCGTAGCGCTCAGCGCGCCGCCACGCCGCGAAATGCGACGAAGGTCAGCGCGGTGGCGATCAGCGCGTTCCAGCCGGCGAGCGAGATGCCGATGAGGCGCCACGGCGCCTCGTCGCAGCGCACCACCCGCGCCTGCTGGAGGCTCTGCAGCAGATTGCCGGAAGAGAGCGCCGGCCCCGAGCCCGAACAGGCCGTGGGCCCGGTCCAGAACCCCCATTCAACGCCGGCATGGTAGACGGCCAGCGCGGCGGCCGTGGCCATCAGCGCGCCCGTTACCGCCAGCAGCACACGCGTCAGCTTGGCATTTCCCACCGCCGCGCACAGCAGCGCCAGCAGCGCGAAGGGCACACCGGCATAATAGGGAACGCGCTGTTCGAGGCACAGCGGGCACGGCGCCAGCCCGACGACGAGCTGGAAATACCACGCACCACCAAGCGTTGCCGCACCGACTACCGCGACGGTGAGCGCCGACGACATCTGGACGAAACGCAGATTGGGCGAAGCGGCGGGGCGGTCGGATGCGGTGTCGGTCATGCGTCGTGTCCGTTGGGGCGTCGCTGGGAAGAAACGTCGTTGATGTTCGCGGTTACCACTAGCGGCCCTGTCGCCTGACGCAAGTCACGTCTGAAGCAGCTTTCGCAAGGGCAGGCTCTTCAGCCCCTGGCGAGGGCGAAGCGAAGCGCCCGCGCCATCGCCGGGGCGAGCACGGAGGCGTGGTCCTCGCCGGCGAGCAGCTCGAACCGCACCTCGCCCGGCACGCCGTCGCCATTGGTGACGACCGTCTGCACGAAGCGGGCGGCAAAATCACGGCTCCGGTCCACCATGGCCCTGCGCGCGCGGCGCTGAGACATCTCGCCCGCTTCCGGGTGGCTCTCCTGCCATGGCGCGAGCGCCTGCTCCCACTCCCCCACCATCAGCGCCAGCCGCACCGGCCGGCCGGTCAAGGCGCCCAGCCCCTCGATAAGTCGCGCCTCATCCCACCAGATCGAAGGGCTGACGGCGACATAGGTGGCGAAGGCGTCGGTGTCGCGGGTCATCACATCGAGGGTGAACCACCCGGCAAGAGAATGCCCGAACAGCGTCTGCCGCGCCGTATCGATGGCCGCCAGCGTGGCAATCCGAGGTTTCAGCGTGTTCTCGATGAAGCCGAGAAAACCATCGCGCCCGCCAAAGCGGCGCTCCTGGGCCCCGCCCTGCGCGCCGTCTGGCCCCGGCGCACCATGGCCCGGCGCCTCACGACTCGGTCCCGCCGTGTAGTCGAAGCTGCGCCGTGCGCGATGGTCATCCCCGTCCGGGTAGCCGATGCCGACGATGACCGCCTCCTCGATGCCGGTCGCCTGCGGGCGCACCGCGCCACGCCGCATGACCTCGACAAGACTGGCGAACCCGGCATTGGCATCGAGCATGTAGACGACAGGAAACCCGCCGGCCGGCGCGGGCGTGCGTGGAAGCGCGACGAAAATGCGGTAGGGCGCCCCGTCCGCCATCGGCGCGCGGGTCTCGGGTTCAAGGTCGAACCACTGGGCATCGGGCAGCAGGACAGGATTCATCGGTGTCCACGGCGGCGGCGTCATTGCCACCTCTAGAGCATGGGCGCGGGCACGCAAGCCAGGCGGCGCCAGAATGAAATGATTCCAAGGAAATTCGCAGGCACGACAGACGCTTGACCCGCCTTCGACGCTCATGCAGAACCCTTGGCGGCCGCACCCTCCCGGTCTTTCGGGCGCGAGGCGCCGTCGGAGATGGGATGTCCGAGCTCTCCCCCCAATTGCCGCACCATGCCGCCCAGCTCTCGGCCTATGCGCGCCTCGTCCGCCGTCGCCTGGCGATCCTGGGTGGACTCGGTGTGCTGATGATGGTGGCGATGCTGTTCGACATCGCGACCGGCCCTTCCAACCTGCCGCTGTCCGACGTCTTCGCCGGCATCTTCCACCCCGCCGCGTTGGATGCCCCCTCTCGTGTGATCATCTGGGATGTGCGCCTGCCCTATGCCCTGATGGCGACGCTGATCGGCGCCGCGCTGGCACTGGCGGGGGCGGAGATGCAGACCATTCTGAACAACCCGCTCGCCAGCCCCTTCACCCTTGGCGTCTCCTCCGCCGCCTCCTTCGGGGCCGCACTGGCGCTGGTTCTGGGCATCGCCCTGCCGCTGCTTCCAGCAGGCTGGAACCTGCCGGCTTTCGCCTTCATTTTCGCCTTCGGCTCGGTGCTGCTGCTGCAGATGCTGGCGGGCCTGCGCGGCACGGGGGTGGAGACGCTGGTGCTGTTCGGCATCGCGCTGGTTTTCACTTTCAACGCCCTGGTGGCGCTGGTGCAGTTCGTCGCCACGCAGGAGGCGCTGCAGCAGTTTGTGTTCTGGTCCATGGGCAGCCTGTCGCGGGCGACGTGGGACAAGCTGGGCGTGCTCTCACTGGTCATACTGGCCACCACACCGTTCTCATTGGCCGCCTCCTGGCGTATGACCGCGCTGAGGCTCGGCGAGGACCGGGCGCGCTCGTTCGGCATCTCGGTCAAGCGGTTGCGCTTCCTGGCGCTGCTGCGGGTGAGCCTGCTGGCGGCGACCTCGGTCGCCTTTGTCGGCACTATCGGCTTCATCGGGCTGGTGGCGCCGCACATCGCGCGGCTGCTGGTGGGCGAGGATCACCGATTCTTCTTGCCGGCCAGTATGTTGACAGGCGCCGTGATCATGTCGTTCGCCTCACTCGCCTCCAAGGTGCTGGTCCCCGGCACGCTGCTGCCGGTCGGCATCGTCACGGCGCTGATCGGCGTACCGTTCTTCGTCGCCCTGGTCTTCTCCCGCCGCGAGAGGCTGTGATGGCGCATCCACGCCTTGAAATCGAAAATATTTCAGTCGGTTACGGCCGGCGCCGGGTGATCGCCGACCTCAGCCTTCCCGCGATCGAGGGGGGCGGCGTCACCGCGCTTATCGGCCCCAACGCGGCGGGGAAAACCACGTTGTTGCGGGCACTTGCGGGCCTCGTGCCGGCAAGGGGGACGATCCGCCTCGACGGTGAGGAACTGAACGGGCTGTCCGTCACCGCCCACGCCTCCCGCGTTGCCTACATGCCGCAGGCCCTGCCCCAGCGCGTGGCACTGACCGTGCTGGAAGCCACGCTGAGTGCGCTGATGTCCTCCGGCGGGACCGCGAGCCACCTTGCGACAGCTCGGGTGCATGCCCTCAACACCTTGGAACGGCTCGGGATTTCGGATCTCGCCATGCGCGGTCTCGACGAGCTTTCCGGCGGCCAGCGCCAGCTCGCCTCTCTCGCCCAGTCCATCGTCCGCGAGCCGCGCGTGCTGCTGCTGGACGAGCCAACCAGCGCTCTCGACATTCACCACCAGCTTCGGGTGATGCGTTTCGTGCGTGAACTGGCGCAGGAACGCGGCATCATCGTCATCATCGTGCTGCACGACATTGCCCAGGCCGCGCGCTACGCGCACAGAATTGTCGTTTTGAAACAAGGCACTGTCGCCGCCGATGGTCCGCCGGAGGCCGCGATAACCCCCGCCATGCTGGCCGAGGTCTACAAGGTGGAGGCGCGCGTCGAGCGCTGCTCGCACGGCTTCCTGCAGATCATGGTCGACGGCGCGCTGGATGCGGCGCCCGCAGCTCAGGCCCTCAGCGTCGCGCCGCCGTCGACATAGAGGTCGGCCATGGTGATGTGCCCGGCCCGGTCGGACAGCAGATAGACCACCGCGTCCGCGACATCCTCAGGTTTTGCCAGCTTTCCCAACGGGATACCGGACTTGAAGGTTTCGGGAGACCCCGCGATCACCCGTGCCGCGCCGTGCTCGTCCGCCCACATGCCGGTCTGCATCGGGGTCAATGTCGAGCCCGGCGCCACGATGTTGCAGCGTATGCCGTGCGGTGCCAGCTCCAGCCCGAGGCAGCGGGTGAACATGGTCGCGGCGGCCTTGGAGGCGGCATAGGCGGCCATGGCGTGGCGGGGAATGCCGGCGGCGTTCGAACTGACCGTGACGATGGCGCCGCGTCCACGCGGCTGCATCATCCTCGCCACCGCCCGCGACACCCGGAAAACGCCGGTCGCGTTGATGTCGAGCACGCGTTCCCACTCCTCATCGGTCACGTCGACCACCGGCACATGGGAGAGCACACCGGCCACGTTTGCCAGCAGGTCGATGGGGCCGATGTGGTGTTCGATGTGGTCGATGAGGCGCGTGACGCTCGCGCTTGAGCGCACGTCGAGACCGGCGGGCGTGACCGCGCTGCCGAGCTCGGCGGCGAGCGCCACGACGCCGGCCTCTTCCACATCGGTGGCGACGACGCGCGCGCCCTCCTCGACCAGTTGCCGGACCACGGCGGCGCCGATGCCGCCCGCCGCCCCGGTGACGAGGGCGAGCCTGCCGCTCAGACCGCTGTCACGCATGGCTGTTGCTCTCCCTGTTCGGCCATTGCCAGCGCCTGCCCCAGCAGGGGGGCGATGGCGGCACTCGCTTGCGGGCCGGTGAGATGGGCGTGAAGCGCGGCAATGTCGATCACCTCGACATGCCGGGCATAGCTTTTCCACTGCGCCGGCGAGAGATCGCGGCCCGCATGATCAAGCGCCGCGCGAAAATGCAGGAGCGTGCCGTCGTAGCGACGATGGTGATGGCCGCGCACCAGCCGGTTGTTGCCCGCGACCACCCGCACCACGCCGTCAAGCGCCGCATCCGGCAACTGGCCCAGCGGGCTGTCGGTGGCGCGCAGGAAGACCCGCACCGATTCGCGCGTCAGGGCGAGCCCCGGCAGGCGGTCGGGGTCGTGGCCGGCAATGGCGATCAGCGCCTTCAGCGCGCCGTTCTCGCCCGGATCAGGCTCGCCGCGCCAGACATCGGCGGGGTAGGCGTCGAGCATCGCAACCACCCCGACCTCAGCGCCGGCCTCGCGCAGCTGCACCGCCATCGCCTGTGCGATGATGCCCCCCACCGACCAGCCGACCAAATGGTACGGCCCCTGCGGACGGACGGTCCGGATGCGGGCGACATAGTCGGCGGCGAGGTCTTCCATGCGCGCGGGCGGCGTAATGCCCGGCGCCAGAGCGGGCGCCTGCACGCCATAGACCGTGCGGCGCGGCGACAGCGAACGCGCCAGCCGGCCATAGCACCAGGAAATCCCGCCGGCGGGATGAATGGCGAAGAGCGGGGGAAGGTCGGCATCTGCCTCGACCAGGGTGATGAGCGGTCCCAGTCCCGCCTCGGGCTTCCCGATAGTGGTTTGCCCGACATCGGCCTCGCCGGCCTCGGCGTCGATCAGCGCGGCGAAACCCGCCAGGGTGGGCTGGGCGAACAGCGCGCCGAGGCCAGGATCGCAGCCGAACGCCTCGCGCACGCGCAGCAGCAGCGCCACGGCCTGAAGCGAATCCCCGCCGAGCGAGAAGAAATCATCCTCCGCCGCGATCGGCCCCTCGCTGCCAAGCTGCTCGGCGAACAGGGCGGCGAGACGGTGCTCGGTGGGAGTGTGCGGCGGGCGCTGGCCCGAACCGGTGAAGTCCGGCGCCGGCAGTGCCGCGCGGTCGAGCTTGCCATTCGCGGTGACGGGCAGCGCGTCCAGCGCCACGAAGGCGGCCGGCACCATATAGTCCGGCACCCGCGCGGCGACATGGGTGGCGAGATCGGTGCGCAGGCTCTGCTCATCCATGCCGGGCTCAGGCACGACATAGGCGATGATGCGCTTCACACCGCCATCCTCGCGGGCAAGGATCGCGGCCTGCCGTACCCGCGCGCAGGACATCACCGCCGCCTCGATCTCGCCAAGCTCGATGCGCAGGCCCCGGATCTTGATCTGGTGGTCCGAGCGGCCGAGAAACACCACAGCGCCGTCCGTCCGCCACAAGGCGAGGTCGCCGGTGAGGTACATCCGCTCGCCCGGCACGAAGGGGTCGGGAACGAAGCGTTCGCGGGTGAGATCGGGCCGGCCGAGATAGCCGCGCGCGAGCTGCACCCCGGCCAGGAAGAGATGGCCGGGCACATTCGGCGGCTGGGGCCGGCCGCGATCGTCCAGCACATAGAGCCGCGTGTTCCACACCGGAAAGCCGATCGGCACCGGGCGGGAATGATCGTCCGGCCCCGCGGGCCAGTAGCTGACATCCACCGCCGCCTCGGTCGGCCCATAAAGATTGTGCAGCTCCGCCGCCAGCGTGCGGTGGAAGCGCGCGCGCAGCTCCGCCGGCAGTTCCTCGCCCGAGCAGAACACGCGCGTCAGGCCAAACCCCTTCACGGGTGGCTTCGCGACGCTGGCCTCGGCGACGCTTGGCTCGGCGACGCTTGGCTCGGCGAGAAAGGCGGCGAGCATGGACGGCACGAAATGGGCCGTGGTCACGCCCTCGTCGACGATCAGCCGCGCCAGCGCCACCGGATCGCGATGGGCGTCGGGCGGGGCGATGACGAGGCAGGCGCCGGCGAGGAAGGGAAGGAAGAACTCCCACACCGAGACGTCGAAGGTTGCCGGGGTCTTCTGCAGAATCCGGTCATGGGCCTGGAAGCCGTAATGCGCCCGCATCCATTCCAGCCGGTTGACGATGGCCCGGTGCTCGATGACGACACCCTTGGGTTCCCCGGTCGAGCCCGAGGTGTAGATCACATAGGCCGCGTCGTCCGGCTCCGGCGGCGTGAGGGCGGGCGCTGCAAGGGCGGGCGTTCCAAGGGAGGGCGCGGCCGGCCAGTCCTCCGGGGCGAGGACATCGACCCTGCCGGCAAAACGCGGCAGGTCCGGTGCGCGGCTCAGCGCCAGGCGCGGCGCGGCGGAGACGAGAATGCGCCCGAGCCGCTCATCGGGATGGGTGAGATCCAGCGGCAGATAGGCCGCGCCCACGCGCAGGATCGCGATCAACGCGACGACCAGCTCGAACGAGCGCGGCAGCGCCACCGCGACGATGTCGCCGCGCGACACCCCGCGTTCGGCCAGCGCGCCGGCAAGCGCGCCCGCGCGGGCATCAAGCTCGCCATAGCTCATCGTCCGGCCGGAAAAACGAAGCGCCGGGGCCTGCGGCGTTGCCGCGAGAGCCCGCTCGATCAGCGCGGCGAGCGTGACATCGGGCAGCGCATGGCCGGTGGCGTTCAGCGTGACGACGTGGCGATGGGCCTCCTCGGGCGTGGCGAGCGGCACGGCGTCGAGCGTGTCGGCCCCGAGCGCGCGCGCGATGAACACCTTCAGCCGCGCCGCGTGGGCCTCGACCTCGGCTTCCCCGTAGAGGTCCGGATTGGCGTCGACTTCGAGCCGCAGCCCTTCCGCGCCGTGCAGACGGAAGGTGAAGGTAATGTCCTCCACCGGCCCGGTGGAGAGCACTTCGAGGCGGCTGTCCAGCCCGTCGAAGCGCGGGGTCTCGTCAAAAGGCAGCAGGTTGACCAGCGGGCCGTGAAGACGGCGCTGCCCGCCGATGAGCCGGAGGTCGCGGCGCAGCTGTTCGCTGCGGTAACGCCCGTGACGGCGCGCGCGCACCAGGCTCTTCGCCACCGTGGCCAGATACGCGTCCAGCGCCAGGTTTCCCGGCGCCGCCACGCGGACCGGCAGCACGTTCATGAGCATCGCCGCCACCCGTGCCGACGGGCTGCCGAGCCGCGCCATGTAGGGCACGCCGACCACCACTTCGGGCGTCGCCAGATGGCGCTGAAGATAGGCCGCCGCCAGGGCGGTGACGATGTCGGGCCAGGGGATCGAGGTACGCCCGGCGATGTCGCGCAGGGCCGCGAAGGCCGGCGGATCGATCTCGGCCGCCGCGCGATGGAACGAGAAGGCGCTGGCCGGCGCCCCCGCCGTGAAGCTCACCACGTCCGGGCGGTCCGCGAACAGGGCGCGCCAGTAATCGCCGTCCGTCTGGCGCCGGGCCGAGGCGCGGTAGTCCGCGTCCTCCTTCAGCACCACATCGACGCCCGGCGGGGGATTGCCGGCGGGCGCCCCGCGCCGGTGGGCGTTGTAGAGTTCGGCGACGCGCTGGGTGAGCAGGATCATCCCGTAGCCGTCGATGGCCAGATGATGCACGCGCTGCTGCCAGATGTGATGCGCCGGGCCGAGCACGAACAGCGCTTCGCGCGCGAGCGGCTCCCGCACCGGATCGATGGCGCGCGCCATATCGCGGGCGATCGCCTCCAGCGCCGCAGCCCGAGGGTCCGGCAGGGTGGAGACGTCGATGATCTCAAGCGCCGGCCGGCTCGAAGGGTCGATGAACTGGAGCGGCCCCTGCGGCGTCTCGACCATGCGCAGCGACAACGCCCCGGCCTCGGCCACCGCCTGCGCCAGCGCCGCCGCGAAGGCCGGCCGGTCGAGCGTGCCGTGAAGCTCGATAAACTGGCCGGTGTTGAACAGCGGGTTCGCCGGGTCGAGGCGCTGCGCGTACCACAGGCCGGACTGCGCCTCGGTCAGCGGATACGCCCCCTCCCTCGATGCGGCGCCCTGTTCCATCAAGATCAGGCGCCCGCCCGCGCGCGCTGCCGGGCGTCCACCAGCTGCCACCAGCCAGACAGCGTCGGGTTCTCGGCAAATTCGGAGAACTCCAGCTCCAGCCCGCCCTCGCTCCACATCAGCACGAGGTTCATCGCCCGCATGGAATCGAGGCCGAGATCGATCAGGCTGTCGTCGTCGCCGATCTCGTCCGGGTCCTCGTGCAGCATCTTCGCGATGTCGGCGCGCATCTTCTCGCGCGTCACCGGCGCCACCGGGGTGACGATGCGGCGGATGTCGGCGGGTTCGATCGCCATCACAGCAGCTCCACTATCTGCGTCGTGGTCAGCGGCACGCCGCACACATCGGCCACATAGGAGAGGGCGAGGTCGTGCTTGGCGCGGGAAAAGTCCGCCAGCGCATCGGCGGCAAGGAAAGGCTCGATGTCGCGCATGAAGGCGTCGGCGGCGGTCAGGGTGCAGCCGATATGGGCGTAGACCCCGCACACGATGAGCTGGTCGCGGCCGCGCGCGCGCATCAACGTCTCGAGATTCGAGCGCTGGAAGGCACTGTAGCGGTGCTTCACCAGCACGATGTCGCCCGTCTCGGGGGTAAGCGCGCCGACGATCGGCTGGTGCTCGGGCGCCCAGCTCATGCCCGGCCCCCACAGTTCCGCCTGAAGGCCGCGATCGCGCCGGTCCTGCCCGCCCTCCTGCGCGGTGTAGAACACCGGCACGCCGGCGGCACGCGCGGCGGCGGCCAGCCGCGCGATGTTGGCGATCACCGGGGCGATGGGCGCGACGTCCGGGGTGAAGACACGCAGGAAGTAGTTCTGCATGTCGTGAATGAGCAGCGCCGCGCGGGCGCGCTCCAGCCGGAACGGCGCACGCGCGGCAGGCAGGTCGTCCGCGCGCGGCAGGTCGTAGGGGGCGATGGTCGGCAGGCCCATGCTAGCCCTCCATGTCGGCGGTTTCGAGGAAGCGGCGGCGCAGGCTGGCACGCAGCTCCTTGCGCGACACCTTGCCGACCGCCGTGGTCTCGAAGGCGTCCACGAACACCACCTGGTCGGGCACCTTGAAATCGGCGAGGCCGCGCCCGCGCACCCACGCCTTCAGCGCCGCCGCCTTCGGCTTCTCGCCCTGCGCGATGACGAAGGCGCAGGACCGCTCGCCCAGATACTCGTCGGGCAGCGAAACCACGGCGGCGTCGAACACGCTGGGGTGCGAGAGCAGATGGTCCTCGATCTCTTCCGCCGAGATCTTCTCCCCGGCGCGGTTGATGTGATCGCTGGCACGGCCCTGCACCACGAGGTAGCCCTCGGGCGTGCGCTTCACCACGTCGCCGGTGCGGTAGAAGCCGTCCGAAGTGAAGGCACGCGCATTGGCGCCGTCATTGTTGTGATAGGCGCGGATGGTGTAGGGCCCGCGCGTCAGCAGATTGCCGGGCTCGCCCTCTTCCACGGGGTTGCCGGCGTCATCGAGGATCAGCACCTCGTCATCCGCGCTGATCGGGCGCCCCTGCGTGGAGACGATGGTCTCCTCCGGGTCGTCGAGCCGGGTGTAGTTCACCAGCCCCTCGGCCATGCCGAACACCTGCTGGAGCGTGCAGCCCAGCACCGGGCGCACGCGGCGCGCCGCCTCCGGCATGAACTTGGCACCACCGACCTGCAGCACTTCCAGCGAGGAAAGATCGTGCGTCGTCGTGGCCGCCGCCTGCAACCACAGCAGCGCCAGAGGCGGCACCAGACCGGTGATGGTCACCTTCTCGCGCGCGATCAGCTCGAAGGCGACCTCCGGGCTTGGCGAGGGGCTCATCACCACCCGCGAACCGGCATAAAGCGCGCCGAACACGCCGGGCGAACTCATCGGGAAATTATGCGTCACCGGCAGCGCGGCGAGATAGACGCTGGACGGCGTCAGGCCGCAGATCTCGGCGCTGGCGCGGAACGAATAGATATAGTCGTCATGGGTACGCGGGATCAGCTTGGAAAGCCCCGTCGACCCGCCGGAAATCTGCAGGAACGCCACCTCGGACGGGTCGGCGTCCTCCGGCAGCGCGGCCGCCGTCCCGGAGAGCGCGTCCAGAGCGGTGAACGGCCCGGCCTCGCCCACCACCACGACATGCGCGATCTCCGGCACTTCGGCCAGCACCTGCCCGGCCAGGGTGCGGTAATCGAAGCCGTCGTGGCGAGCGGCGATGATGTAGCCCCGCGCCTGCGCGGTGCGGGCGAAATGAACGATCTCGACACTGCGATGGGCGGGAAGTGCGTAGACCGGGATCAGCCGTGCCCGGAACAGGGCGAACACCACCGAGAGGAATTCGGGAATGTTGGGCAGCTGCACCACCACGCGGTCACCCGGCCGGAAACCGAGGGCGATGAAGCCGGCGGCGAGGCGCGCGGCGCGGCTCTCCAGCTCGGCATAGGTCCAGCGCTGCTCCCCACCGACCACGGCGACGTGGTCCGGCAGGCGCTGCGCCCTCTCACGCAGCATCCGCGTGAAGGTCTCGCCGCGCCAGTAGCCGCGGGCGCGATAACGTTCGGCGAAGGCGGCGGGCCAGACCTGCGCCAGCGGCTTCAGCGTGGTGGACGTCATGCCGCGTCCTCCACCCCCGCCGCGTACTGCTCGCTGACACCCAGCGCCCGCAGCAGCGCGGCGAATTTGGCCGCGGTCTCCTCGCCCTCGCCAGCCGGATCGGAACCGGGAACGATGCCGGCACCGGCATAGAGCCGCGCCCCGGCGCCCTCGATCTCGGCGCAGCGAATGGCGACATGCCAGGCGCCGTTGCCGCCTTCCTCGCACCAGCCGACCGCGCCGGCATAGAAACCGCGATCATAACCCTCCAGCTCGGCGATCAGCTTCGCCGCCGCCGCGCGCGGCGTGCCACACACCGCCGGGGTGGGATGCAGCCGCGCCGCCAGTTCAACGCTGGACACCGACGCATCGCGCAGGCGGCCGACGATGCGCGTGCCCAGATGCCACATCGAGGCCGTGGAGGTCAGGCTCGTGCCCTCGGGAGTACCCAGCTCGGCGCAATAGGGGGCGAGCTGGTCGAGAATGGCGGTCACGACCTCCCGGTGCTCGCGCCGGTCCTTGTCGGATGCGGAAAGCGCCTGCGCGGCGGCGCGGTCGGCGCCCGCATCCGCCGAGCGACGGGCGGAACCCGCCAGCGGGCGTGAGGTGACGCTCGCACCGTCCTTCGCCAGAAGAAGCTCCGGCGTCGCCCCCACCAGAACGCGTGCGCTCGCAGGCGAGCCATCGCGCGCGGCAAGCGGCACGCAATAGGCGGTGACGGCGGGATCTTCAGCGAGGCCGCGAAGCACCTCGAAACAGTCGATCGGCCGGTCGGAGGTGAGGCGCAGGCTGCGCGACAGCACGACCTTGCGCAGCCCCTCATCACCGCGCGCCAGATGCTCCAGCGCCTGCGCCACCGCGGCGCGATAGGCCGCCACCGGGGGTTCAGGCACCACCGTCCAGGTGCGGGCGGGAACCGGGCTCCGCACCAGGGCGGGCGGGGGGAAAGCGGCGGCAAAGCCGGCCCGCCCGGCCCCGCGCACCACATCGGCGGGCTGGTACAGATGCTCCCGCGCCCCGGCACTGAACGGCAACGCGCCGAGCAGCAGGCGCGGGCCTTCCGGGCGCGCGGCGAAATAGCCCCGCACCCGCCCTTCCAGCGCGCCCGCACCGGGCGCCACGATGCCCAGGCACCCCTTCCCGACAACGGTCTCGCGGTCGGACACCAGCGCGAAAGGCAGGCTCGGGGCAAAGGCCGCCTGCTCTTCGGCATCGCGCATCCGCGTCGCTCCCTGAGGTCGAGCTGTCATCGGGAAGGTCCGTGTCTGGCCTCTCTGATCAGGGCTTGATCAGAGAGACGGTGTCGCCGAACGGGTCGATCATGGGCACGCGGGGTCCACGCGGCGCGGCCGGAGGCGGGCTGCCGGCCGAGGCGGCAACAGGCGTGGCGCCGGGGGCGGCGGCCGGTGCGCCGTCGGCGGGCCGGGCCGGCGGGCGCGGACGCATCGGCACCTTGAGCTTGTTGCTGACATAGACATTGCCGGAGGCGGCATCGACCGCGATGGTCTGCGGCATCGACCCGGTCACGACATTGGCGATCGGCTCCAGCGTCTTGGTGTCCACCAGCGAGACATAGCCGCCCTGCCGGTTGGCGACGTAGAGAATGCTGCGCTCGGGATCGATGGCGAGGCTCAGCGCGCCGCCGCCGGTGGGCAGCGTCTTGATCAGCGTGCCGTCCTTGGCGTCCAGCACGGTGACGTTGTCCGAGCCCTGATTGGCCACGAACACCTGATCACCGCTGGCGTCATAGGTCAGGTTGATCGAGCTCTCGCCCCCCGACGGGAACGACTTCACCAGCTTGTTGGTGGCGAGATCGACAATGTGGACCTCGTTGCTCTCCATCGCCGAGAGGAACAGGCGCTTGCCCTTGGCATCGAGCGAAATGCCGGTGACGGAGCCGGGCAGGTCGTCGATGGTGCCGACGACCTTGTTAGTCGCGCCGTCGATGATCCACACCGCGCTCGGCGTGTCGCGCCGGCCGGTAACGGTGACGTAGACGCGGTTCGCGCCCTCATCCACGGCGAGCTCGCGCACATGCGCCTTCTCGCCATTGGCGATCTCGGCCACCACCTTGCCGGAGGCCAGATCGACCACGGCGATGTGGCCGTCGCGCGTCTGGGTGCCGTAGAGCGTCTTGGTCGTGTTGTTGATGGCGAGGCCGAACACCGGATTGTCGCCGAGCGCGATGGTCTCCTTGGTTTCCAGCGTCGTCGGATCGAGCGCGACCACGCTGGTGTCGGTGGCCCCGCGCGAGCCGGCGGCGGCCACATAGACGCGGTTCATCGGGGCGCTGAAGACCAGCTCGTACAGGCCCGGACCGGGCTTGGCCGAGGTGACGAACTGCGGCTCGGCCGACGCGGCGCCGGCCAGCGCGACAAGGGCCGCGGCGGCGAAGGCGGTGGAAGCAAAGAGCCGCGGACGAAGCCGGGCGGAAGTCGCGTCAATCAGCATGGCGTTTCTCCGTTGAAGGAAACAGGAATGCGCGGCGGCCCCGGCGACCGGCGCGCATCACTTCAGATCGACCCAGTTCGGGCCTTCGAGGGGCACCGCGAGGAAGTGCTCATTCACCTCGCGCACGGTTTCATTGACATCGAGATCGGCGAAGCGCTCCGGATGGATCCACTTCGCCAGAATCTCGACGGTGAAGATGTCCAGCGGCGAGTTCAGCATCTGGTGCGACAGGCCGTGGACCCGCCCCTCGCGTACCGCCGCAAACCCGGAAAAGCCCGGTCGCGAGACCACCCGCGCCAGCGTTTCCCGCGCTTTTTCGACGCTGTATTCCGGCCCGATCAGCAGACCGGCCGTGCCTTCCATGTGGCTGCCGCCGGTGGCGACATAGACCTGCGGGTTCTGCGCCACGACATATTCGAGGTTCAGCTTGCCGAAGGCGCGGGCGATGACCGCCGCGCCAATATTGGTGCCGCCATCGGCTTCGATGATGTCGCCGACATTGCCGCGACCGGGCGAGTTGCAGCAATCCGCCGTCATCGCGGCATGCGGCTCAAGGAAGACGCGCGGGCGCTCCTCCGCCGTGAGACCGACGAGCCGGGCCTTCACCGCGTCCAGACGCGCGCGGCGGAAGGCGAGGAAGGCGTCGGCCTGCGCCTCGCGCCCGGTGGCGGCGGCCAGCAGGCGCAGGCTCGGTTCGAGATTGGCCAGCGGGTGGGTGAAGAAGTCGATCACCACCACCGGAATGCCGGCGGCCTCGATGCGCCCGCGCTCCTCTTCCGAGGGCTGGGAGCCGAGCGAGAACACGGCAAGGTCCGGGCGGGCGGCGATGACCTGCTCCACCGACAGCGCCCCGGCCGAACTCGCCACCTTTGCCAGATCGTCAATGGCGGGGAACTTCGCCCGGTATGCCTCGAAGGTGCGCGTGCCGATGCGATTGATGTCGCGCGGCCATGCGGCCAGCACGCTCACCGGGTCGGGATGGATCAGCGCGAGGGCGATGAGGAAGCGGCCGTCATCGATCAGCAGCCGGTGCGCGGGCGCCTGGATATGGACCTCGCGGCCGGTCACGTCGGTGAGCGCGATGTCCGCCGCCGCCGGGCGAGCACCTGCCAGCAGCGCAACAACCGCGCACACAAGCACACCGAGCTTGGTCACCGCGCGCAGGCTGGACTGGAAATGGAGATGCATGGACGTGACAACTGGCCAGAGTGGGCAGGTTCAGGAACTATGTTGCCGTCGCCTAATCGTACTCATGCCGCATGATGTCAACTAAACAATTTGTGGCAGCTACTTTTTAATTAGTCTAATTTTGGATATATTGCGGATACGAACTCTTTTACTTTACTTCGCGGAAGCTTGACTACCGGCGACCTGGATTCGAGGGGCCGCGCGGCGCTTCTCCGGCGGCGGCTGACGGCCGCTCGCCGGCCACTGCAAGATTGTCGCAGTGCAAACAAAATACCGCACCCGCGAGCCAGCGACTCGCTGCCCAACCGGTTAATTGATAAGCAGGGCCGGCATTGCCGCCTCATGGGCGGATAACGGCAGATCAGGAACAGGTTAGGGTTCTCTATGCGCGTTGCGATGATTGGTACCGGCTATGTTGGCCTCGTCTCCGGGACCTGTTTTTCCGACTTCGGGCACGATGTGACATGCATCGACAAGGACGCCTCCAAGATCGAGCGGCTCAAGAAGGGCGAGATCCCCATCTTCGAACCCGGCCTTGATGAACTCGTGCGCCGCAATGTGGAGGCCGGGCGTCTTCAGTTCGACACCGACCTGACCCAGGCCGTGCGTGACGCCGACGTGGTGTTCATCGCCGTCGGCACCCCTTCGCGGCGCGGCGACGGCCATGCCGACCTGTCCTATGTCCACGCCGCCGCCCGCGAGATTGCCGCCGTGGCGCAGGGCTTCACCGTGGTCGTGACCAAGTCGACGGTTCCCGTCGGCACCGGCTCCGACCTTGAACACATCATCCGCGACGCGGCGCCGGAGGCGGACATCGCCGTGGTGTCCAACCCGGAATTCCTGCGCGAGGGCGCGGCGATCGAGGACTTCAAGCGTCCCGACCGCGTCGTGATCGGCACGGACGACCCGCGCGCCCGCGAAGTGATGGCGGCGCTCTACCGCCCGCTCTCGCTCAACGCGGCGCCGATCCTGTTCACCGAGCGCAACACCGCCGAACTGATCAAATATGCCTCCAACGCCTTCCTGGCGATGAAGATCACCTTCATCAACGAGATGGCGGACCTGTGCGAGAAGGTCGGCGGCAACGTGCAGGAAGTGGCGCGCGGCATCGGCCTCGACGGGCGTATCGGCTCGAAATTCCTGCACGCCGGCCCCGGCTATGGCGGCTCCTGCTTTCCCAAGGACACGCTGGCGCTGACGCGCACCGCTCAGGAGGCCGGCGCGCCGATCCGCCTGATCGAGACCGTCACCACGGTCAACGAGACCCGCAAGGCGGCCATGGGCCGCAAGGTGCTGGAAGCGCTGGACTGCCCCCCGCGTGGCGCCACCGTCGCCGTGCTCGGCCTGACCTTCAAGCCGAACACCGACGACATGCGCGACAGCCCGGCGATCAACATCGTGCAGTCGCTGCTCGACCGCGGGGTCAAGGTGCGCGCTTACGACCCGGTGGGCATGCATGAGGCCCGAAAGGTGCTGCCCGACAGCGTGATCTACGCCGACGGCGCCTATGAATGCGCCGAGGGCGCGGACTGCCTGGTGATCATCACCGAATGGGATGCCTTCCGCGCGCTCGATCTCGACCGCCTGAAGACGATCCTCAAGACGCCGACCGTGGTGGACCTGCGCAATATCTACCCACCCGCCGACCTTGCCAGCCGCGGCTTCAAATATATCGGCGTCGGCCGCGGCAGCTCCATCGCCGTCTGATCGGCGGGAGGCCGAACCGCTCGGCCGACGGCCGGGCCGGAAAAGCGGGCGGGATCCGGGGATGTCCCTTCCGGAGCCTCGGACCCGACTTGCCGGTGCGGGCACAGGCCGGCGCCCGACTTTCCGGCGCCCCAATTTGACGGCAGCACCGCGCGCGGGCGCATCCCGCATCCCGCATCGCGGATTGAGCGTTGGCGTGAGCGGCAACGGATACCCCGCGCCGGGCCAACTGGCGGCCACGCGAGACGGCGCCCGGCGCACGGCCGGCAAGCGCCTTCCTGGTTAGGCGCCCTCGCCTTCCGGGATACCGCCCCACTGACAACCCGGCACGGGTTGCTCCGCCCTATGGCGGAGAGCGACAGGCGCGCGAGGGGGCGCGAGAGACCTTGAGCCGTCCTCAACCATGCCCCCGCACGCGCGCCCCGCCTGCGCACGGCCGGCGCCTCCCCACCCCTACATAGTCACAGAGGTTTGCGGGCCCCTGGTGCCCTTCGTCACCGGGAAAGTGGCGGCAGGTCCGGTGCGCGGGTTATGTGCACCCGACACGCGCCGGCGCTGCCGGCCGCATCCACGCAAATTATCCCCCCTGGGGGGATGTACATAACCCCCCAGGGGGGATAGGAGAGAGACATGAGCGAGCACCTGCACGTCCACGCCAGCCACCCGCAGATCGTGAAGCGCCTCAAGCGCTCCCACGGCCATCTGCGCACCGTGATCGAGATGCTGGAATCGGGTCGGACCTGTCTCGACATCGCCCAGCAGCTCCACGCGGTGGAGAAGGCGATCAGTCAGGCCAAGAAGACCCTGATCCAGGACCATCTCGACCATTGCCTTGATGACGTGGTGTCCCCGCTTGAAGGGGATCAGCGGCGCTCGCTCGACGATTTCAAGGACATCATCAAATATCTCTGAGGATCCATGCCAACATTCGCCGAGCTGATTCAGCAAAGTACCACTCACGCCTGGCTGTTCATCCCCAGTGCGATCCTGCTCGGCGCCCTTCACGGACTGGAGCCCGGACATTCCAAGACGATGATGGCCGCCTTCATCGTCGCGGTGCGGGGCACGGTCACACAGGCCGTGCTGCTCGGGCTGGCAGCGACGGTGTCGCACACCATGGTGGTCTGGGCCATCGCGCTCGGCGGCATGTATCTGTGGCAGGGCATCGCCCCTGAGACCTTCGAGCCCTACCTCCAGTTCGTCTCCGCCGTCATCATCATCGCCATGGCGTCATGGATGCTCTGGCGCACCCATGAGGACCAGCAGCGCGCCAAGGCCGCGCTGGGGCACGATCACGGGGCGGTCCACGACCACGGGCATGATCACGATCATGACCATGGCCACGAGCACGGACATGCGGCGTCGGACGTGCGGATGATCGATACCGGGCATGGCCTGCACAAGCTGGAACTGCACGACCACGGGCATGGCGACGCGCACTGGCGCTTCCGTCCCGAGCGCGGCAAGCCATGGGCGGCCGGCGAGGTGAAGCTGACGACCGAACGGGCCGATGGCCGCGTCCAGAGCTTCGCCTTTGCCGAACGCGGGGATTACATCGAGAGCGTCGAGGCGATCCCGGCCCCGTTCGACTTCATGGTCCGCCTCGCGCTTGGCCACGGCAACCATTCGCACGACTTCGACGTGTCGTTCCTGAAGAGCACCGAAGGCCACGACCATCTGCACGAGGAACTGCGCGGGCTGGATGTCGGCACGGACGGCTATCAGGACGCCCACGAGCTGGCTCACGCCAACGACATCCGCCGGCGGTTCGCCGATCGGGAGGTCACCACCTGGCAGATCGTGCTGTTCGGCCTCACCGGCGGGCTCATCCCCTGCCCGGCCGCCATTACCGTGCTGCTGCTGTGCCTTCAGCTCAAGGAGCTCTCGCTCGGCTTCGGACTGGTGCTGTGCTTCTCGATCGGCCTTGCCATCACCCTGGTCGCGGTCGGGGCCGTGGCGGCGCTGAGCGTGCGCCATGCCACCAAGCGCTGGAGCTGGTTCTCCGGCGCCGCACGCCGCGCGCCCTATCTCTCCGGCGCCCTGCTGGTCGCGGTCGGGCTTTATGTCGGATGGCACGGCTACAGCGGCATCCGCGCGCTGAACGCGGCACCGACCGCCGCGCTGGCCGCGCCCTATACGGGCTGAATACCTGACCCATCCCGTGCCGGGGCGAGACGCGCCCCGGCCCTCACCTCGCGCGCTTGCGCCAGACCAGGTAAGCGCCCACGGCGCTCATGACGGCGAGCGCGAACCATGTCAGCGCATAGACCAAGTGGTTGTTGGAAAAGCGGGTCACGGTAAGCCCGCCGGCCGGAAAGCCCGCCATGCCGGCCGCCCGGTCGGCGTCGACGAAATAGCCCGCACCGCCGTCCAGCCCGCGCGCCGCCGAAATGGCGGCGACGTCCCGCGAATACCAGCGCTCATGACCGGGGTCATTGCGCCGCAGGAAGCCGCCCCCCGGCTCGCTCAGCCGCAACAGTCCGGTGAGGGAGGTCGGCCCCTCGATGGTGCCGGCCGCGCGGCTTTCCGGCGCGCGCTTTTCCGGGGGCACGAAGCCGCGATTGACGAGAACAATGAAGCCGCGTGTGGTGACGAAGGGCGTCAGCACCCAGAAGCCGCCGCCAAGCTCGGTCACCGCCTGCACCAGCGTTTCCCGATCGTTGAGGAAATGACCGGAGAGGCCGACCCGGCGATATTCCGCCTCACTGGCGGCCTCGGCGGCGAAGGCTTCGGGCGTGGGCGCGGCCACCGGATCGGCGTGGATGCGCGCCTCCACGCGCGCGATCAGGTCGAGCTTCCAGAACAGGCGCTTGACCTGCCAGACGCCGAGCCCGGTGAACAGCGCCACGCCCACCACGCACAGCGCCAGCAGCGCGATGCGCGCCCCACCGGAGACGGGCGCGTGCTCGGTTTCCCGCTCCCCCAACGCCCCGTCGGGGCGGGAGGTCACGGAATCTGTCTCATGTCGTGGAGGCTCGGCATCATGTTGGTGTTCAGGTGGTACATGACCCACAGCGACCCCGCGAGCGTGATCACCACCAGGATCAGGGTGAAGCCCAGCGCCAGCATGGTCCATCCGCCTTCCGAGCGGAAGTTCATATGCAGGAAGAACACCATGTGCACCACGATCTGCACCACGGCGAAGCCCATGATGGCGAAGGCGGTGGCGGTGGCATTGTCGAGCACCCCGCTCATCACCAGCCAGAACGGAACGGCGGTGAGAATGACAGAGAGCACGAAGCCGATGACGTAGCCGCGCAGCGAGCCGTGCGGTTCCGCACCGTGCGTGTCGTGGTGGCCGTGGGCGGCGCCCATGTCGTGCGCGCTCATCGCAGCATTCCCATCAGATAGACAAAGGTGAAAACGCCGATCCAGATCACGTCGAGGAAGTGCCAGAACATGCTGAGGCACATCAGCCGGCGCTTGTTGGCGGTGACGAGGCCGCGCTGGGCGACCTGCACCATCAGCGTCGTCAGCCAGATCAGGCCGAAGGTGACATGCAGCCCGTGCGTGCCCACCAGCGTGAAGAACGCCGACAGGAAGGCGCTGCGCTGCGGCGTCGCGCCCTCGGAAATGAGATGGTGGAACTCGTAGAGCTCGATGCCGAGGAAGGCGAGGCCGAACAGGCCAGTGACGGCGAGCCACACCAGCGTCACCGCCACACGGTCCTTCTCCATGGTCAGCATGGCGAAGCCATAGGTGATGGAGGAGAACAGCAGCATCGCGGTGTTGAGCGCGACCAGGTTGAGATCGAACAGCTCGCGCGGGCCGGGGCCGGCGGCGTAGCTGCCGCCCAGCACGCCGTAGATCGCGAACAGCGCCGCGAAGATGAGGCAGTCGCTCATCAGGTAGATCCAGAAGCCCAGCGAGGTGCTGTGGCCTTCCGGGTGCGGGTGCTCGTCGACCTCGTAGAACACGGGCACCTCGCCCGAGGCTTCGGTCATGGTCGCGCTGCTCATGGGTTCAACTGCGCGAGCATCTTGGTGCGCGCGTCCTCGGTGCGGGTGACCTCGTCGGCGGGTATGTCGAAGTCACGATTGTAGTTGAAGGTGTGCCCGATGGCGGTGACCAGCAGCCCGGCGAAAGCCAGCGCCGCAAGCCACCAGATGTACCAGATCAGCGCGAAGCCGAGCACGAAGCTGAAGCCGGCCAGGAACATGCCGGCGCTGGTGTTGCGCGGCATGTGGATGGCCTTGAAGCCCTCCAGCGGGCGCACATAGCCCCGGCTCTTCATGTCCCACCACGCATCGAGATCATGCACCACGGGGGTGAAGGCGAAGTTATAGGCCGGCGGGGGCGAGGAGGTCGCCCATTCCAGCGTGCGCGCGTTCCAGGGATCGCCGGTGAGATCGCGCAGCGTGTCGCGGCGCAGGATGCTCACCCCGATCTGGATCAGGAAGCAGGCAATGCCGAGCGCGATGAGGAAGGCGCCGAACGCCGCCAGCTCGAACCAGATGTGCAGGGACGGGTCGTCGAACACCCGCAGGCGGCGCGTCACGCCCATCAGGCCGAGCACGTAGAGCGGCATGAAGGCGAAGAAGAAGCCCACCACCCAGAACCAGAACGACATCTTGCCCCAGAACGGGTCGAGCCGGAACCCGAACGCCTTGGGCCACCAGAAGGCGATGCCCGCGAACATGCCGAACAGCACGCCGCCGATAATCACATTGTGGAAGTGGGCGATCAGGAACAGCGAATTGTGCAGCACGAAGTCGGCCGGCGGCACCGCGAGCAGCACGCCGGTCATGCCGCCGACGACGAAGATCAGCATGAAGCCGACCGTGTACATCATCGGCAGTTCGAACCGGATGCGGCCGCGATACATCGTGAACAGCCAGTTGAACATCTTCGCGCCCGTCGGGATCGAGATGATCATCGTGGTGATGCCGAAGAACGAGTTCACGCTGGCGCCCGAGCCCATCGTGAAGAAGTGGTGCAGCCACACCAGATAGGACAGGATGGTGATGACGACGGTGGCGTAGACCATCGAGGTATAGCCGAACAGGCGCTTGCCGGCGAAGGTCGAGGTCACCTCCGAGAAGATGCCGAAGGCCGGCAGGATGAGGATGTAGACCTCCGGGTGGCCCCAGATCCAGATCAGGTTCACGTACATCATCGGGTTGCCCCCGAAGTCGTTCGTGAAGAAGTTGGTGCCGATATAGCGGTCGGCCGCCAGCAGGGCGAGCACCGCGGTCAGGATCGGGAAGGCGGCGACGATCAGCACGTTGGTGCAAAGCGCGGTCCAGGTGAAGACCGGCATCTTCATCATCGTCATGCCGGGCGCGCGCATCTTCACGATGGTGCAGATGAGGTTCACGCCCGAGAGCAGCGTGCCCACGCCCGCGATCTGCAGCGCCCAGATGTAATAGTCGACGCCGACATAGGGGCTGTAGCCGATGCCCGACAGCGGGGGATAGGCCAGCCAGCCGGTCTGCGCGAACTCGCCCACGAACAGCGAGGTCATCACCAGCACGGCGCCCGACACCGTCATCCAGAACGAGAAATTGTTGAGGAACGGAAACGAGACGTCGCGCGCGCCGATCTGCAGCGGCACCACGAAGTTCATCAGGCCGGTGACCATGGGCATGGCCACGAAGAAGATCATGATCACGCCATGGGCGGTGAAGATCTGGTCGTAATGGTGGGCGGGCAGATAGCCCTCGCTGCCACCGAAGGCGATGGCCTGCTGGAGCCGCATCATGATGGCGTCGGCGAAGCCGCGCAGCAGCATGATGACGCCCAGCACCATGTACATGATGCCGATCTTCTTGTGGTCCACGCTGGTGAACCACTCGCGCCACAGATAGCCCCACAGCCGGAAATAGGTCAGCGCGCCCAGCACGGCGATGGCGCCGACCGCCACCACGGCAAAGGTCGCGACCAGAATCGGCTCGTGGTACGGGATCGCCTCAAGCGTGAAGCGGCCGAACAGGAAGTTCGGTTCGATCATCGGAGATTCGGTCATGGGCGCCGTCAGGAGTTGGAGGGCCGCCGCGGGCCCGAGAGGGCCTCGTCAGGCGGCAGGCGGGTCGGAGTGAGGAACGACAGCGGCCGGGACAGTGCCGGCAGAGTGAACGCCGGCAGCGCCATACCCGCCCCGTGCACCGGCGCGCTCGACGCCCGCGACACCGGAGCCGTGGCGGTGAGCGCCAGCGCGTTGGCCAGTTCCTCGGGGGTGCAGATGCCGACGACGAAGCCAGCAGTGCCGCCGAACACCGTGCCGCGGCGCGCGTATTTGTCATAGGTCAGCGGCAGCACGTTCGACGCGCTCTCGATGCCGAGCCCGCCCTTGGCGTCGATCGCCATCATCTCGTGCATGCACATCTTGCCCGGCTCGACGCACAGATTGAGGATCGCGTCGAACAGGGTGGGGTCGACATCGGCGAAGTGGCGCGCGGGCACGTTCTCGCTCGGCTTCTCCAGATCGAGATAGGCCTGGCGGGTCAGCGGCTCCGGGCTCGCCTTGGCCTCGGCGACCCAGCTCTCGAAGCCGGCCTCGTCGAGCGCGCGGAAGCGGAAATACATGCCGGAGAAGCCGGCCCCGCTGTAGTTGGACGAGAAGCCGCGCGTATCGACGGGCGTGTTGGCCACCGCGTGCAGCTCGGTCCGCATCGCCGGCATGGCGTAGATCATGCCCGCGAGCGTCGGGATGTAGAAGGCGTTCATCACCGAGGACGAGGTGATGCGGAAGCGGATCGGCCGGCCGACGGGGGCGACGAGGTCATTGACGGTCGCGATGCCCTGGTCGGGGTAGATGAACAGCCACTTCCAGTCCAGCGCGACCACTTCGACATCGAGCGGCGTCACACTGTCCGGCACCGGCTCGCCCGCGGCGATGCGGTCGAGCGGGCGATAGGGGTCGAGCAGATGCGTGCCCATCCAGGTCAGCGCGCCCAGACAGATGACGATCAGCAGCGGCGCCGCCCAGATCACCAGCTCCATCTGCGTGGAGTGGCTCCATTCCGGCTCGTAGCGCGCGTCCTTGTTGGAGGCGCGATACTTCCACGCGAAGAAGATGGTGAGCGCCATCACCGGAATGATGATCAGCAGCATCAGCGCCGTGGAAATGACCAGGAGGTCGCGTTGCTGGGCCGCAATATCGCCCGTCGGATCGAGTACAACGAAGTTGCACCCGCCAAGAGCGGTCACCAGTGGGAGCAGTGCTAAAAGATAAAGACGCCGCAACGGAAGGTACACCCGTTAGGTTTGAATCGTTGCCGCACTAGGTGCACCGCAGCAATCGTAATATCAACCCACGACAATGATGTCGAAGTGTCGCATCCCGACCCCTTATCAACGGTGATAAGCGTACATGACACGTCCGGAATGCCCGAATTGGCTTTCAGATACGACTTATATTCATTCCAGTTTTGGTAAGATCTATGACGACGCCAGTGACGACTCTTGAGCAGAACGCCCGGCAAATCCACGCCCATGACGGTGATGTGGATCCGGGCGAGATTGCAGTGGGCGTCGTCATTGGTCGTGCATCGGAGTTTTTCGACTTCTTCGTCTATGCCATTGCCTCCGTCGTGGTGTTTCCAAAGCTGGTGTTCCCGTTCGTCGACCCGCTCACGGGGACGATCTATTCCTTCGCGATCTTTGCGCTGGCCTTCATCGCCCGCCCGTTCGGCACCACGCTGTTCATGGCGATCGACCGCCACCACGGGCGCGGCGCCAAGCTGACCGCCGCACTTTTCCTGCTCGGCACGTCCACCGTGGCGATTGCCTTCCTGCCCACTTATGAGCGGCTGGGGCCGGCGGTGATCTGGCTGCTGGCCATCTTCCGCATCGGCCAGGGTCTGGCCTGGGGCGGCACCTGGGACGGGCTGGCCCCGCTTCTGGCGATGACCGCGCCGGAGGGACGGCGCGGCTGGTACGCCATGCTGCCCCAGCTCGGCGCGCCGATCGGCCTGATCATCGCCAGCGCGCTGTTCGCCTTCTTTCTCGGCAACCTCTCGGCGGCGGATTTCTTTGACTGGGGCTGGCGCTACCCGTTCTTCGTCGCCTTCGCGATCAATGTGGTGGCGCTGTTCGCGCGGCTGCGCATGGCGGTGACGCCGCAATACACCCGCCTGTTCGAGGGTGGCGCGCTTGAGCCGCAGCGCATCACCGAAACCGTGCGGGCGGAGGGCAAGGCGATCCTCACCGGCGCCTTCGCGCCGCTGGCCACGTTCGCGCTGTTCCACATGGTCACGGTGTTCCCGCTGTCCTGGGTGTTCCTCTTCACCGATGAACGCCCGACCCGCTTCCTGCTGATCGAGGCCATTGCCGCGTTCTTCGGCCTGGCGGCGGTGGTGGCCTCCGGCGCCATCGCCGACCGGATCGGGCGGCGCACACTGCTCGCCGGCTCGGCGGCCGCCATCGCGGTGTTCAGCGGCTTCGCCCCGCAGCTACTGGCCGGCGGCGTCATCGGCGAGGCCGCCTTCATGGTGCTCGCCTTCACCCTGCTCGGCATTTCCTTCGGCCAGTCCTCGGGCGTCGTGGCGTCCAATTTCGCGCCGAAATATCGCTACACGGCGTCGGCGCTGACCAATGATTTCGCCTGGCTGTTCGGCGCCGGCTTCGCCCCGCTTGCCGCGCTTCTGCTGTCCAGCCATTTCGGCCTCGCGGCCTCCGGCGCCTATCTGCTGTCGGGCGCGGTGTGCACGCTGCTGGCGCTGCGCTTCAACCGCCGGCTGGAAATGGCCGCCGCCGGCTGATCGGCCGGCGGCGCGCGCCTAGACCTGCTCCCCCGCCCCTGCGGGCCTTTGCGTCGGGAACTTTGAACGGTACTTACCGTTGACGTACCATCCCACCGCGAAAGGCCGGCTTTGAACCGACGATTGAGAACAGACGCCGTACTCGTTGCCGGCGCCATGGGCGTTCTCGCCTTTGCCGCCGCTTTGCAGCGCAAGGCCAATCAGGCGGCCGGCGCGGCGCCGGTCGAGACCATCGGGACCGGCACGGCCACGTGCGGACCTGCCTCGGACCGACTTGCCACGGGCGAATCTGCCTCGGACATCGGCCGGTTCGCGACCGCGCCGACGGGCATCCCCGCGCGCGGCTGGTGGGATGTGAGCCTGCGCATCTATCGCAATATTTCCGAGCATCGCGTGCTCGCCATCGGCGCGGGCGTGACGTTCTATTCCATTCTCGCCCTGTTCCCGACGCTGGCGGCGTTCGTGTCGCTGTTCGGTCTGTTCACGGAGCCGACGGTCGTGCTGTCGGAGATGGACAAGTGGCGCGGCATCATCCCGGACAGCGGGATTGAGGTGATCAGCACTCAGGTCCAGCGCATTTCCGGCAGCGGCAGCACCTCCCTGGGGCTTGCCTTCTTCTTCAGTCTGGCCATGGCGATGTGGAGTTCCAATGCCGGCATGAAGGCGCTCTTCGACGCGCTGAACATCGTCTATGCCGAGCGTGAGAAGCGCAGCTTCGCGATGCTGAACGCGATCTCGCTGCTGTTCACCGCCGGCGCCATCCTCATCATGGTGGGCGCCGTGGGCGCGGTGATCGTGCTGCCCATCGTGCTCAACCATGTGCCCGAGATCGGCGGGGAGATGTTCGTCCGCCTGTCGCGCTGGCCGATTCTGTTCCTGGTGCTCTCATTCGCGCTGGCCCTGCTCTACCGTTTCGGCCCCAGCCGGGAGTATGCGCGCTGGCGCTGGCTGAGCCTGGGAAGTCTCGGCGGCGCCGCCTTCTGGATCGCCGCCTCCATGGGCTTTTCCTGGTACGCGACCAACTTCGCCAGCTACAACGAAACCTATGGTTCGCTGGGCGCCATCATCGCCTTCATGATCTGGATCTGGATCTCGGTGGTGGTCATCCTGATCGGTGCCGAGGTGAACGCGGAATCCGAGCACCAGACCTCCCGCGACACCACGACCGGGCCCGCAAGGCCGCTGGGCATGCGCGGGGCGACAATGGCCGACACACTCGGCAGAACTCAGCCTTAGACTGTCCCCGGCCGCAGGCGCACCGCGTGGCCGGCCTGCGGGGCTTCCGTCTTCCTGATTCGGAAGGGCGGCAGGGGGCAACCACGTGGGAGGCGACGAAAACGCCTTCCCGCCGGCTCCGCGCTGGAGGCACTGCGGCGACGCGGCATCACAGCTGCATCAGGCAGCGTGCGGCCGAATGTGAATCACATGATGGGAACAATGTGCGGCGCGTTACGCGGTCCCGCGAAAATTCACGAAGAATTTCAGTGCCTTTTTGGTGGAGCCGAGGGGATTTGAACCCCTGACCTCTGCAGTGCGATTGCAGCGCTCTCCCAACTGAGCTACGGCCCCACGCTTTAGGCCGCGCCTTGTACGGTTCCCGCCCGCCCGCTGTCAAGGCACGTAGGCGCGCTATCCCTATGCCTTGTGAATCGGGGTTGCCGCAATGCGGCGGCGCCTTTAAGCATCATGCCAGCATCCCCTTTGGCATCCGCCACCGACTCTCCTTCCGAGGCTCGCGATGTACTCGCTTCTCTGGCTGTTCGACACGCTGATCACGCTCTACGTCTGGATCCTCATCGCCTCGGCCATATTGTCGTGGCTCGTCGCCTTCAATGTCGTCAATCCGCACAATCAGATCGTGCGCAGCGTCGGCGAATTCCTCTGGCGCATCACCGAGCCCGCGCTGGCGCCGCTGCGGCGGATCCTGCCGAATCTTGGCGGCATCGACATCTCGCCGGTCGTCCTCATCATCGGCCTGTATTTCATCCGCAACCTCGTCTTCGAGATCCTGGTCTGAGCACGTCCGGCCTGCCCGCTCCCGGCGCCCTGCCCTGGTCCAGCACGCCGGAGGGAGTCGTCCTCACCGTGCGGGCCACCCCGCGTGGGGGGCGTGACGGGCTGGACGGCATTGTCGAGCTGGCGGACGGGCGCCGCGCCGTGAAGGCGCGCGTCAGCGTGGCGCCGGAGGACGGCAAGGCCAATGCGGCGCTGGCGAAGCTGCTGAGCAAGGCGGTCGGCCTGCCGGCCTCGCGCGTCGAGCTGGTTTCAGGAGCCACGGCGCGGCTGAAGACCTTCCGGTTGACCGGCGACCCCGCCGAACTCACCGCAAGGCTCCAGGCGCTGCTGCAAGGCTGAAGCGCCTGCCGTAACCACTTTCCGGTCTATGGATCACCGGCCCCACGGGCGGGCGCCCTGGCCTTTCCTCAGCCGTTCCAGCCGAAGGCGAGCTTTTCCAGCGTGCGCTCGCCGAAGGTCTCGGTCGAGCGGGCGACGCCCATGCCCCCGAGCGCGCGGTAGAAGCCCAGCGCCGGCTCGTTGGCGGCAAGCGCCCACACCGCGAGCCCGTCGAAGCCGGCATTGGCCAGCTCCTTGCGCGCATCCGTGAACAGGCGGCGGCCGAAGCCCAGCCCCTGATATTCCGGACGCAGGTAAAGCTCGTAGATTTCGCCCTCATAGGGCAGGCCGCGTGCGCGGTTGCGCCCGACATTCGCGTAGCCGGCGACGGCGTCGCCCAGCGTCAGCACCAGCACCCGCGAACCACGTCGCAGCGCGGTCTCCCACCACAAGGGACCACGACGCTGGACCATCTTCTCCAGCTCGGCACCGGGAATGAGGCCGCGATAGGCCGTGCGCCACGCCGAGTCGTGAATCTCGGCAATGTCGGCGGCATCCATCGGGCGGGCCCGGCGTGTCTCGACAAGAAGCGTGCTCATTGCCCTGATGGGAGCAAATGCGCTCTCCGGGATCAAGGGCTTTCATCCCCGATCGCACGATCGATCCACCGGGGCGTGGCTCCGCCGCCACGCTTCACGCTTGGGCAGGCGAGCCGATACCAAATAAATACGGGGGCGTAGCGCCCCCGTATCGACAAAGGCGTCAGACGCCCTCGGTTTCCTTGCGGCGCTCTTCGCGCTTGCGCTCGTTGGGGTCGAGGAAGCGCTTGCGGATGCGGATCGACTTCGGCGTCACCTCGACCAGTTCGTCGTCCTGGATCCAGGCCAGCGAACGCTCCAGCGTCATGCGGATCGGCGGAGTGAGGCGAACCGCCTCATCCTTGGAGGTGGTGCGGATGTTGGTGAGCTTCTTGCCCTTGAGAACGTTCACTTCGAGATCGTTCTCGCGGTTGTGCTCGCCCACGATCATGCCCTGATAGACCTTCCAGCCGGGCTCGATCATCATCGGGCCGCGATCTTCGAGGTTCCACAGCGCGTAGGCCACCGCCTCGCCGGCCTCGTTGGAGATCAGCACGCCGTTGCGGCGGCCGGGAATCTCGCCACGGTGCGGCTGATAGGCGTGGAACAGGCGGTTCATGATCGCGGTGCCGCGCGTATCGGTCATCAGCTCGCCCTGGTAGCCGATGAGGCCACGGGTGGGAGCATAGAACACAAGGCGCTGGCGGCTGCCGCCGGACGGCTTCATCTCCACCATCTCGGCGCGGCGTTCGCTCATCTTCTGCACAACGACGCCGGAATATTCCTCGTCGACGTCGATCAGGACTTCCTCGATCGGCTCAAGAATCTCGCCGCTCTCGTCCTTGGTGAACACCACGCGCGGGCGCGACACGGCGATTTCGAAGCCTTCGCGGCGCATGGTCTCGATCAGCACCGCGAGCTGGAGTTCGCCGCGGCCGGAGACGAAGAACGAATCCTTGTCGGCGGCTTCCTCGATCTTCAGCGCCACATTGCCTTCGGCCTCGCGCAGCAGGCGGTCGCGGATCACGCGGCTGGTCACCTTGTCGCCCTCGGTGCCGGCGAGCGGCGAATCGTTGACGATGAAGGACATGGTCACGGTCGGCGGGTCGATCGGCTGCGCCTTCAGCGCGGCGTCGACGACCAGATCGCAGAAAGTGTCGGCGACGGTGCCCTTGGAAAGGCCGGCAATGGCGATGATGTCGCCCTGCACGCCCTCTTCGATCGGCTGGCGCTCGATGCCCCGGAAGGCGAGGATCTTCGAGACGCGGCCCTGCTCGACCAGCGAGCCGTCCTGCGCCAGAACCTTGATCGACTGGTTCGGCTTGATCGAGCCCGAGGTGATGCGCCCGGTAATCATGCGGCCGAGGAAGGGGTTGGCTTCCAGCAGCGTGCCGATCATGCGGAACGGGCCGTCATCGACGGTGGGCTCGGGCACGTGCTTGAGCACGAGATCGAACAGCGGCGCCATGCCCTGGTCCTGCGGGCCTTCCGGCGAATCCGCCATCCAGCCGTTGCGGCCGGAACCGTAGAGGATCGGGAAGTCCAGCTGCTCGTCATTGGCGTCGAGCGCGGCGAACAGGTCGAACACCTCGTTGATGACTTCCTGGGCGCGGGCGTCCGAGCGGTCGACCTTGTTGATGGCGACGATCGGCTTCAGGCCGACCTTGAGCGCCTTGCCGACCACGAACTTGGTCTGCGGCATCGGGCCCTCGGCGGCGTCGACCAGAACGATGGCGCCGTCCACCATGTTCAGGATGCGTTCCACCTCGCCGCCGAAGTCGGCATGGCCGGGGGTGTCGACGATGTTGATCCGGGTGTCCTTCCAGACGACCGAGGTCGCCTTGGCCAGGATGGTGATGCCGCGCTCCTTTTCGAGGTCGTTCGAATCCATCACGCGCTCGGCAACCCGCTGGTTCTCGCGGTAGGAGCCGGACTGCTTCAGCAGTTCGTCGACGAGGGTGGTCTTGCCGTGGTCGACGTGGGCGATGATGGCAATGTTGCGCAGCTTCATATTCAAACACCAAAAAGCGGACCCGAAGCCTTTCCGGGTCCGCGTTGAATTTTGCGGCGCACTATACCCAGAACGCCCGCCAAGGCAATCAAAACGCCCGCGGCGACCGCCTTAAGGCCTCAAGACCTTGATTCAATGCGCCTGCCGAAGCTCCCAGAGGCGTCGAATCTGCGCCATCTTCAGCACCTCGCCCTCGGCGGTGCGCACCCATGCCACCTCGCGGCCGGCGGGGGCCTGGGTCATGGCGAAGGCGACGGCGTCGTCGAGGGTTCCGAACTCGAAGCTCTCGGGCCAGGTGTCGGGAGCGTCGACGGTGTGGGATGGCGGCCAGTATTGCAGCCGCACGGCGGTGTTTTCCGCGTTCATATGCGCTTCCTCCTCGCAAACGGGTTCGCAAGTTCACGCACGCGCCCGCGCGCAGGCGCGGCGAACCCTGATAACGCGGCCGGTTGCGAAAGGTTCCGCCGCGCACGAAAGAAATCTGTCGCGCCCCCGAAAGCCTTGAAGCCGCTCGCGCGAGGACCAATTCTTGAAGGCGACACCGGTAAACGAGGGACGACGAATGATCATGAACGAAGGCCGCGAGCCGATTGATCCCGCCGACTATTCGGAGAAGGAAGTCGACGAGACGATCGAGGATACCTTCCCCGCCAGCGACCCGCCGAGCTTCAGCGGCGTGACCGGTGACGAGCCCCCGCCGCCCAAACGGCCGGATGAACCCACCGAAAGCGAAATCGACGACACGCTCGAAGACAGCTTCCCGGCCAGCGACCCGCCGTCCTACAGCGGCATCACCGGCGTGCGGGAAGCCGAATAGGCGCACCGTCGGGAAGGCCACGGCCGGTCTTCTTGTCACCCTCTCCCCCTGCGAGGCGAGGATCGCCGAGCCTCGGAGGTGAGGGTGTCGATGCCCTGCCGGGTTCGACTCCGGCGCGCTCCGTGAGCGGGCGACGCCGTGAACGGAAGGCGTCCCGCTGTTCGTCTCGACGTGTTTTCTTCACGCCAACCTTCCTCGCGCCAGCCGACACCCGCGTCGGTTGGGAACGCTCTAGCGGCCCTACGGCGATGTCGGCCCCGCCGGGCCGCGCCGGGCCCAGGGCCCGAAGCGCGCGTCGGGGCGCGCGGCGCGCAGCATCATCATCTCGCCGACATTCTCCGGCGACAGCAGGCCAACCAGCTTGCCGCTTCCATCCAGCACGCCGACCACGGGTACGCGCTTCTCGGTCAGCAGCCGCAACGCCGCATCGAGCGGCGTGCGGGACTGGACGGTGGGCACCTCGCCCTGCATCGCCTCGATGACGGAGGACGCCGGTCCGCTTTTCTGCAGCGCGTGGATCATCGCGTCGCGGGTTAGCACGCCGCGCAGATGCCCCGCGCCGTCGACGATGGGGAATTCCTTCTGCGTGGTGCGGATCAGCGCCTCGGCGGCATCGCCCACGCTCGATTGCGGGCCCAGCGTCTCGAACTGCGTGATCATGGCGTCCTGAACCAGCAGCCCCTGCGCCGCCTGCTTCATCTGCACCGAGCCGGCCTCCCCGCTTGCGGCGAGGAACACGAACACCGCGATGATGATCAGCATCGGGTTGCCGAAGATCCCCAGCAGCCCGAGGGCGATGGCCAGCGCCTGCCCGATCGAGGCCGCGATCTGGGTCGCCTGGGCGTGGCCCATGGTCATGGCCAGCAGCGCCCGCAGCACCCGCCCGCCATCCATGGGAAAGGCCGGGATCAGGTTGAACACCACGAGGAAGATGTTGGCCGCGGCGAGCTTGGCGAGCAGGCTGGTCTGCGGGTTCTCGATATTGGCGATGTGCTCGATGCCGACATGCCCGCCCAGAAACACCAGCAGCACCAGGGCGATGACGACATTCACCAGCGGGCCGGCAATGGCGACCACGAGTTCCTCGGAGGGCTTTTCGGGAATGCGCTCCAGCCGCGCGATGCCGCCAAAGGGCCACAGCGTCACCTCCGGCGTCTTCACCCCGTAGCGGCGGGCGGCGAAGATGTGGCCGAACTCATGCAGCAGCACACACAGGAACAGCAGCGCCACGAAGGCCACACCCTCCCACGCCGCGCCGGCGCCCCCGCGCTGGTAATAGGCGGCCCAGATCCAGACCAGGAACATCAGGAAGGTGACGTGGATGCGAACCGCCGTGCCGTAGACATGTCCGACGGTGAGCGACCAGGGCATGGCAATCTCCTTGAGGCGACAAGGGGCTACCATAGACCTGCCACTCCGGCATGACAGCGGATTTGCACGTAGCACCGCCCCCCCCCGCGCCGGGAGACTTCGAGGGAACCACGTCCCCCTCCCATGTGTTGCTTCCCTGAGAAGGAGACATCCCATGGACAGCAAGACCACCGAACAGGCCATCGACAAGGTTTGGGACATGATGGACGACATCCGCACCTGCATGCTGGTGTCGAAGCACGGCCTCACCCTGCGCAGCCGGCCCATGCACGCCATGGTCGCGCGGGACGAGGGCTGCGTCTGGTTCCTGTCCGACAAGCGCGGGCACAAGGACGAGGAACTGGAGAGCGACCCGCAATCGGCGCTGATCTTCGCCGACAAGGCGGATCGCAACTACCTCTCCGTTTCCGGCGAGAGCGAGGTCATGCACGACCCGGCCAAGATCGACGAGCTGTGGAACGAGGCGGCCTCCACCTTCTGGCCGCGCGGCAAGAACGACCCGAACATCCAGGTGCTGCGCTTCATCCCCGAAAGCGCGGAATACTGGGACGGACCCTCGAACAGCGTTCTGGTCGCCCTGAAGATGGCCGCCGCCCGCATGCAGGGCCGCACGCCCGACCTTGGCGACAACCGCAAGGTGCCGCTGGACTGACGCCCGCACGGGCACGGAAATTGAGGAAACGCCCTTAACGCCGAAGGGGCGGCCGCTTCACGCGCGCCGCCCCTTCTCTATGGGTCGCCATTGCCTGTTCAGGCCCGCGCCTTCCGTCACTCGCCGATCTGGCGGGCGCGGCTGCCGAGCGTGCGCAGCCGCAGCGCGTTGAGCTTGATGAAGCCGGCGGCGTCGCGGTGGTCATAGGCGACGGCGCCTTCCTCGAAGGTCACGAGGTCCTGATTGTAGAGCGAGTAGGGCGAGGTCCGGCCGATCACGTCGACATTGCCCTTGTAGAGCTTCACCCGCACCTCGCCGGTGACGAATTCCTGGCTCCTGTCGATCAGGGCCTGCAGCATCTCGCGCTCCGGGGAGAACCAGAAGCCGTTATAGATCAGCTCCGCATAGCGGGGCATGATGTCGTCTTTCAGATGCGCCGCGCCGCGGTCGAGGGTGATGCTCTCGATGCCGCGATGGGCCTTCAGCAGGATGGTGCCGCCGGGGGTCTCGTAGACGCCGCGCGACTTCATGCCGACAAAGCGGTTTTCCACCAGGTCGAGCCGGCCGATGCCGTTGTCCTTGCCCAGTTCGTTGAGCCGGGTGAGCAGGCTCGCCGGGGAGAGCGCCTCGCCGTCGATCGAGACGGCATCGCCCTTCTCGAATCCGACCGTGATGATGGTCGCCTTGTCCGGCGCATCTTCCGGCGCGATGGTGCGCTGATAGACGAATTCCGGCGCCTCGATCGCCGGGTCTTCCAGCACCTTGCCCTCGGAGGACGAGTGCAGGAGGTTGGCGTCGACCGAGAACGGGGCTTCGCCGCGCTTGTCCTTGGCAATCGGGATCTGATGGCTCTCGGCGAAGGCGATCAGCTGCTCGCGCGAGCGCAGGTCCCATTCGCGCCACGGCGCGATGATCTTGATGTCCGGCTCCAGCGCGTAATAGCTGAGCTCGAAGCGAACCTGGTCGTTACCCTTGCCGGTGGCGCCGTGGGACACCGCGTCGGCGCCGACCTTGCGCGCGATCTCGATCTGCTTCTTGGAGATCAGCGGGCGGGCGATCGAGGTGCCGAGCAGGTACAGCCCTTCATACAGGGCGTTGGCGCGGAACATCGGGAACACGTAGTCGCGCACGAATTCCTCGCGCACGTCCTCGATGAAGATGTGTTCCGGCTTGATGCCGAGCAGATCGGCCTTCTTGCGCGCCGGCTCCAGCTCCTCGCCCTGCCCGAGGTCGGCGGTGAAGGTCACCACCTCGCAGCCGTAGGTGGTCTGCAGCCATTTGAGGATCACCGAAGTGTCGAGACCGCCCGAATAGGCAAGTACCACCCGCTTGACGTCGCTAGCCATGATCAGTTCCGCACGAGAAAAGGGCCGAAGCCCCGAGTTGGTGCCTGAAAGCGCGCGGACTATAGGCATGGCGCGCGCGCGTGCAAGCCCGCTGAGCCCGGCCCGCCACGGGCTACGGGGCCGGCGGCGTGTCTATCGGCGCGGCAGGGGCCGGCGCCGGGGCGGCGTAGGCCTCCGGGCGCGGCGCACCGAGCGGCTTCCAGAAGCCCGCATTCCAGCCTGCCACCAGCCAATAGGCCAGACCGCCGGCAAGCCCCGCCCCGAGCACATAGAGCGTGCCGTCGTCGAAGGGCACCGGGGTGTCGGGATAGGGCGAGAACAGCGCCGCCGCCGCCAGCGCCGACACCGCGCCATTGGCGGCATGGAACATCCAGGAGCGGATGGCGAACATCTCCGCGAACAGGATGCCGATGGCGGCGATCACCCACATCGCCAGCATCACCGCCATCAGCGCGAAGCTCGCCGCCGCCAGCGCGTCGAACAGCGCCACCGCCTGCACATCGACCACCCCGGCCAGAAGATCACCGATCCGCCAGTAGCCGATCATGATCACCGCCATGCTCGCCATCATGCCGAAGACGACGCCGAGCGGGACCAGCAGGACGCGAAGGAGAAGACGGAGCAGGTTGTCCATTGCACTCATGCCGGCGTGTGACAGACGGCTTCGATATTGTGCCCGTCAGGGTCGAGCACGAAGGCGCCGTAATAATTGGGGTGATAGTGCAGGCGCAGCCCCGGCGGCCCATTGTCCCGCCCGCCCGCCTTCATGGCGGCGGCGTAGAAGGCATCGACGCTCGCCCGGTCCGGCGCGGCGAAGCACACATGAACGCGCCCGCCGGTCAACGCGCCGCCCGAGTTGATCCAGAACTCCGGCTTGCCCTGGCTGCCGAAGCCCGCATGGGCGTCGGCGCCGGTCTCCTCGGCACTGACTTCCATCGCCACGCCGATGCCGAGTGGCGCCAGCGCGGCGACGTAGAACGCCCGCGAACGCGCGAAATCGGCGACGGGAAAACCGATATGGTCCAGCATGGCACTCTCCCTGGCCGGGCCTTCCGCCCGGTTACGCGCGTCTACTCGGCCGCTGCCGCCATGGCCCGCAGGGCGAGGCGCTCGCGTGCGCTGAGCTTCTCGGTCTCGCTCTTGAGCTGGCCGCAGGCGGCCAGAATGTCACGCCCGCGCGGCGTACGCACGGGGCTGGAATAGCCGGCACGGAAAACGATGTCGGAGAACGCCTCGATCGTCTCCCAGTCCGAGCACTCATATTTGGTGCCCGGCCACGGGTTGAACGGGATCAGGTTGATCTTTGCCGGAATGCCCGCGAGCAGCCGCACCAGCGCCTTGGCGTCGGCGGGGCTGTCGTTCACGCCCTTGAGCATCACATATTCGAACGTGATGCGCTTGGCGTTTGAAGCGGGGGGATAGGTGCGGCAGGCCTCAAGCAGCACCTTCAGCGGGTACTTCTTGTTGATCGGCACCAGTTCGTTGCGCAGTTCGTCGCGCACGGCGTGGAGCGAGATCGCCAGCATCGGCCCGACCTCGCGGCCGAGCTTCTCGATCTCCGGCACCACCCCGGAGGTGGAAACCGTAATGCGGCGCTTGCCGATGCCCAGCCCTTCGCCATCGGCCAGGATGTCGATCGACCCGGCCACCGAGTCATAGGCATAAAGCGGCTCGCCCATGCCCATGAACACGATGTTGGTCACCAGCCGCTCGCCCTCGGTGGGCAGGCCCGGACCCGTCGCGCGCTCGCGGCCGGGATAGTCCCCCAGCCGGTCGCGCGCCACCATCACCTGGGCGACGATCTCGGCGGCGGTGAGGTTGCGCACCAGACGCTGGGTGCCGGTGTGGCAGAACGAGCAGTTGAGCGTGCAGCCGACCTGCGAGGAGACGCACAGCGTGCCGCGGTCGCTCTCGGGGATGTAGACCATCTCGACATCGTGCGGCTTGTCGCCCGCGATATCGGGCGGCAGGCGCAGCAGCCATTTGCGGGTGCCGTCATTCGACACCTGTTCGACCACGACCTCCGGCCGCGCGAGGGTGAACGCCGCGCCGAGCTTCTCGCGCAGGCCCTTGCCGACATTGGTCATCTCGTCGAACGACAGCGCCCCGCGCAGGTAGATCCAGTGCCAGAGCTGGGTCACGCGCATGCGCTGCTCGCGCTCGCTCACGCCGATCTCGGCGAGCGCGGCGGCAAGGCCGGCACGGTCCAGCCCCGCGAGGGAGCGGCGCGTGTCCTTGGCAATGGTGGCGGCGGCAACGGTGACGCCTGCCCCGGCGGCGGTGGCCGCAGTGGTATCGATCAGGTTCATGGCTTTATCGAAGATGTGCGTTTCGCCGCCTCATAGCACAGAGCGCGGCGCGAGGCGAATGCACGCGCCGCCCCGCGTCCGCGCCTCACTTCAGCGGCACCCAGATGTCGATGACCAGATCGTCCTGCGGCGTGGTGCGCGGGTCGGAACGGTATTCCTCGATATAGAGGTCCTGCGCCTCAAGGTCCTTGGCGTCGAGCAGGTTGGAAATCTGCTCGTAGGTCGGGTCCATCGCGTCATACGGCCCGCGATGGGTGAAGCGCATCGCCTTGCCGGCGGGCGAGGCGGAGAACGCGAAGCCCTCCTTCGGCTTCTCGGTCGTGGCGCCGGTGAACGGCACCTCGGCCTCGAACTGGAACCCGCCATCATCGGTCGAGGTGTAGAGGATGAACGGCGCCCCTGTCGGCGTCAGCTTCAGCCGGGCCAGCTCGGCGTCGATCTCCGTCACGGCGCTGACGATGGACTGGAAGCCCTGGTCCCAGTTGCTGTAGCCCTGCTTCATCAGCACCGGCACCGGCTGCATCACGGCCGCATCGCCGAAACCGTCCGGCCGCTTGAGCGGATCGCCGCCGGGCGGCACCGCCTGCGTTTCCACCGCCTTCGGGTCGACGACCGGCGGGGCCACCATGTTGTCGTCGTCCATCGGCGGCTCGGCAGCGGCGGCAGGCGGCTCGCCGTCGGGCATCTCGCCCGAGGGCCCCTCGCTGGACGGCGCATCCGAAGCGGGAGCGTCCGCCGCGGGCGCGTCCACCGCAGGAGGCTGGGCCGACGCATCGGGCGTCTGCGCACGCGCGGCGGGCAGACCCGCCAGCACCAGCGCGCAGGCCAGCGCGAGCCGGGCCGGAAGAAGGCGGGGAAGCAAAAGCACAGTCGACATCAGATCACCGCAGGGAGCACACAGGCAGGCCCCTTCTAGCACCGCGCGCGGCGGGCCGCGACGCTCACAAGCCCCCGGGCGGCCCTGCTCGCGTGATCGTGCCCGGCGCGCATCAGTCATTGGCTCTGGCCATTGTCGGGCGCTTGGCCATATAAGGACGGAAAGCTCTCCACCGCGATCGCGAAGCACCATGGCAGCGCTGGAAAATCGATCCTTCGTCAAGATGAACGGCCTCGGCAACGAGATCGTCGTGCTGGACCTGCGCGACGCTCCCCTGCCCGTGCCGCCGGCGGAGGCGCGCGCGCTGGCCCGGCCGGACGTGCTGCCCTTCGACCAGATCATGGCGCTCTATCCGCCCCGGCAGCCGGATACGGCGGCGTTCGTGCGCATCATCAACGCCGATGGCTCGGAGGCCGGCGCCTGTGGCAACGGCACGCGCTGCATCGCGCTCTACGAGGCGGCCCGCACCGGGCGCCAGCACGTGGTGTTCGAAAGCGTCGCCGGCCGGCTCGACTGCACGGTCGAGCCCGACGGCGTGACCGCCGACATGGGCGTGCCTCATTTCGGCTGGGCGGCCATTCCGCTCGCCGGCCCGGTCGCCGACACCCGCGCGCTGGAACTTCAGGCCGGCCCGTCCGACGCCCCGGTGCTGCGCGCGCCCGCCGTGGTCAATGTCGGCAACCCGCATGCCATCTTCTGGGTGCCCGATGTCGAGGCGATCGACCTCGCCCATTACGGGCCGGAACTCGAACACCATCCCATCTTCCCCGAGCGCGCCAATATCTCGCTCGCCCAGGTGGTCTCGCCCGAGCATATCGTGCTCAAGGTGTGGGAACGCGGCGCCGGGCTCACCCGCGCCTGCGGCTCCGCCGCCTGCGCCGCCGCTGTCTCGGCCGCCCGCCTCGGCCTCACCGGCCGGCGGGTGCGGGTCACGCTGCCCGGCGGCGACCTCATGATCGACTGGCGCGCCAGCGACGACCACATCCTCATGACCGGCCCGGCCGAGCACGAGTTCGACGGCCGCCTGACCGCTGCCATGCTCGGCGACAGCTTCCGCGTCGAAGCGAACTGACGCGATGGCCGTAGACGTCGTGACGTTCGGCTGCCGGCTCAACGCGCTCGATTCCGCGAGCGCCGCCGCACTCGCCGACCGCGCCGGGCTGGAGCACGCCGTGGTGGTGAACACCTGCGCCGTCACGAACGAGGCGGTGAAACAGGCGCGCCAGACCATCCGCCGGCTCAAGCGCGAGGATCCCACCCGGCGCATCGTCGTCACCGGCTGCGCCGCGCAGATCGACCCCGCCGCCTTCACCGCCATGAGCGAGGTCGACCGCGTGCTCGGCAATGCCGAGAAGCTGGACCCGGCGCGCTGGGCCGAGACCCGGCAGGCGCTGGACTTCGGCATCGGCACGCAGGCGCGCGCGATCGTCGGCGACATCATGAATGTGCGCGAGACCGCGCCCCATCTACTCGAAGGCGCGGGCGAGGCGATCGAGGGCCGCACCCGCGCCTTCGTCCAGATCCAGACCGGATGCGATCACCGCTGCACCTTCTGCATCATCCCCTTCGGGCGCGGCAATTCCCGCTCGGTGCCGATGGGCGCGGTGGTGGACCGGGTGCGCCAGCTCGCCGAAGAAGGCTATGGCGAGATCGTCCTCACCGGCGTCGATCTCACCTCCTATGGCGCCGACCTTCCCGGCGCGCCCCGGCTCGGCACGCTGGTGCGCGCGGTGCTCCGCCATTGCCCCACGCTCGGCCGGCTGCGGCTGTCCTCCATCGACGCGGTCGAGGTCGATGACGAGCTGATGGCCGCGATCGGCGAGGAGAAACGGCTGATGCCCCACCTCCACCTCTCGCTTCAGGCCGGCGACGACCTGATCCTCAAGCGCATGAAGCGTCGCCATTCGCGCCGCCAGGCGATCGCATTCTGCGCCGAACTGCGGCGGCGGCGGCCGGACGTGGTGCTGGGCGCCGACATCATCGCCGGCTTCCCGACGGAAACCGAGGCGCATTTCCGCCAGTCGCTCGATCTGGTCGACGCCTGCGGGCTGACGCATCTTCACGTCTTCCCCTACTCCGCCCGCCCGGATACGCCGGCCGCGCGGATGCCGCAGCTTGCCACCGAGGTGGTGCGCGAGCGGGCGAGGCGCCTGCGCGAAAAGGGCGCGAGTGCCCTGCAGCGTCATCTCGCCGCCGAGGTGGGCACCATGCGCCACATTCTCACCGAGCGTGGCGGCATCGGCCGCACGCCCGGCTTCACACCGGTGCGCCTGTCACGACCCCTGCCGCCGGGCACCCTTCTTTCCCTGCGCATCGCCGGTCACGACGGCGCGCGTCTGATCGCGGCCTGACACGTATGAACGACGCCCCCACCAACGACGCCCCCCGCCCCGGTTTCTGGAAGCGCCTGACGCAGGGCCTGACGCGCACCGCGTCCAGCCTTTCCACCGGCATCACGGACCTGTTCACCAAGCGCCGGCTCGACGCCACCACGCTGGACGATCTGGAAGACATCCTCATCCGCGCCGATCTCGGCGTGGAGACGGCAACCCGCATCGCCGAGGCGGTGGGCAAGGGCCGCTACGACAAGACCATCGAGCCCGAGGAGGTGCGCGCCCTCGTCGCCGCCGAGATCGAGACGGTGCTGAAGCCGGTCGCGCATCCCATCGTGTTCGCGGCGGATGTGAAGCCCTTCGTGCTGCTGATGGTCGGCGTCAACGGCTCGGGCAAGACCACCACCATCGGCAAGCTGGCCGCGACCCTCCACGCGCAGGGCAAGAAGGTCGTGCTGGCGGCCGGCGACACCTTCCGCGCCGCCGCAATCGAACAGCTCAAGGTGTGGGCGGACCGGACCGGCGCCTCGGTGGTCTCGCGCGAGCCCGGCGCGGACGCCGCCGGCGTGGCCTTCGACGCGCTGCAGAAGGCGCGCGCGGACGGAGCCGACGTCCTCATCATCGATACCGCCGGGCGATTGCAGAACCGCGCCGAACTGATGGCCGAGCTGGAGAAGATCGTCCGCGTGATCAAGAAGCAGCAGCCCGACGCCCCGCACGCCGTGGTGCTGACGCTGGACGCCACCGTCGGGCAGAACGCGCTGTCCCAGGTCGAAGCGTTCAAGCGCGTGGCCGGCGTTACCGGGCTGGTGATGACAAAGCTCGACGGCACGGCACGCGGCGGTATTCTTGTCGCCATCGCGGCCAGATACGGCCTGCCGGTACATCTCATCGGCGTCGGCGAAGGCGTCGACGACCTCCAGCCCTTCGAAGCCCGCGATTTCGCCCGCGCCATCGTCGGTCTCGAAGACCAGCCCTGAAGACCAGGCCCGGCCTCTTGGAAGCCGGCCCCTGCGAGGTTCTCCAGCCCGTTCATTCCATTACCGGATCGGAAAGGCAGGACATCGATGCAAGGCAACAAGACGCGGCAAGGCGGTAGAACACTGCGCACCGCGGCCGCCGCCGTCGCGTTCTCCACCACCGCGATGCTGGCGAGCCCCCCTGACGCCGCCGCCGCCCAATCGAGGTCGTACGAGGACCACAACTACGCGAAGGATTGCGGCAAGGAGCGTGAGCAGATGATGTCCAGCGCCGCCAACTACGCTTTCAACTGGTGCAAGTCCCGTGGCGGCCTCGACAAGCAGAAGACCGTGCTGTTTTTCGTCATCGACAAGGGAGAAAAACTCCCGAAGTCCTTCAAGACACATTTTTGCCAGGTGAAGGGCGAGATCTACTGCCATTGAATGCCAGCCCCACGCGGCTCTTCGGCGCGGCGTGGGGCCTCATCCTCGACCCCCTGTCCACGATCCAGCCGGATCCCACCCCCGATGAGCCTCCCGCCCGAAGCGGCCCGGCTCGACGACTGAACCTCCCGAAAGGCCGATCCTGCCATGAACGACACGTCCGGCGACACCAAGCTGCGTTCCATGCACCCGGCGATGAAGTTCGCGCTGGAGATGGGACCGCTCGTCGTGTTCTTCATCGCCAACGGGCGGGCGGGAATCTACGCCGCCACCGGCGCCTTCATGGTCGCCACCTTCATCGCCCTGGCGCTGATGTGGATCATCGCCCGCAAGATCGCGGTCATGCCGCTCATTTCGGCGGGCGTCGTGCTGGTGTTCGGCTCGCTGACGCTGTGGCTGCAGGACGACCACTTCATCAAGATGAAGCCGACCATCGTCAACGCGCTGTTCGGCGTGGCGCTGCTCGGCGGGCTGGCGCTGAAAAAGCCGCTGCTGCCCTATGTGCTGGGCGACGTGTTCGAGCTTACCGAGCGCGGCTGGCACGAACTGACCATCCGCTGGGGCGTGTTCTTCATCGTCATGGCGGTGCTGAACGAGATCGTCTGGCGCTCCGTGTCCACCGACACATGGGTCGCGTTCAAGACCTTCGGCTATCTGCCGATGACGCTGATCTTCGCCATGGCACAGGTTCCGCTGATGACGCGGCACGGCGTCGAACCGGAACAGGCGCCCACCGCGAAGGACTGAGCCAGATCGAAGCGGCGGCGGAGGACGGAGCCGAAGCCCCGCCCCCCGATGTCGTGACTGCCCCGTCGCAACGGCGGCATTGCGGCGGCGGTCCGGTGACGCGCCGGCGCCCCGTGCTCAGGGCGCCGGGTTGCCGCGAAGCTGGTGCACGGCGTCGATCTTCGCCTCCAGTTCCGGCGTGAGGGTGACGTCGATGGCGGCGATATCGGTCTTGAGCTGCTCCATCGTCGTCGCACCGATGATCACCGACGCCATGAATTCCCGCGACAGGCAGAAGGCGATCGCCATCTGCGAGGGATCGAGCCCGGCTTCGCGGGCGATAGCGAGATAGTCCGCGATTGCCTCCTCGCAGCCCGGCGTCTCGTAGCGCTGACCACGCTCGAACAGCGCGGTGCGGCTGCCGGCCGGACGGGCGCCGTTCTGGTACTTGCCCGAGAGGTAACCCTGCCCGAGCGGGGAATAGGCCAGCAGGCCCACATCCTCGCGCAGGCTGATCTCGGCAAGCCCGGTCTCATAGGTCCGGTTCAGCAGGTTGTAGGCGTTCTGCACCGAGGCGATGCGGGGGGCGCCGGTGCGCTCGGCCTCCATGAGGAAACGCATCGTGCCCCACGGGCTCTCGTTGGAGAGGCCGATATGGCGCACCTTGCCTTCCTTCACCAGCTCGGCGAAGGCGTCGAGCGTCTCGGCGATCGGGGTCTCCTCGCCCTCGGCGGAGACCCAGCGCGACGGGCTGGAGCCGAACTGCGCGATGGGCCGACCCGGCCAGTGCAGCTGGTAGAGGTCGATATAATCGGTCTGAAGCCGATGCAGGCTGCCCTCGATCGCCTCGCGGATCTGGCGGCGGTCCGGGCGCGCGGGCGAGCCGTCCTTGCGGAACCAGGTCATCGTCGAGAGTCCGACCGCCTTGGTGGCGAGGATCACCTTGTCGCGATTGCCGCGTGCCTTCAGCCAGGTGCCGATGATTCGCTCGGTCGAGCCCTGCGTCTCGGCCTTGGGCGGGATCGAGTAGAGTTCGGCGGTGTCGATGAAGTTGATGCCTTGGTCGAGCGCGTAGTCGAGCTGGGCATGACCCTCGGCCTCGGTGTTCTGCTGGCCATAGGTCATGGTGCCCAGACAAATGGCGCTGACCTCAAGGCCCGTACGGCCCAGCGGGCGATATTGCATGTCGAATGTCCGGAAAATGTCGGGGGGATTGGACGCGAAGTGTATCCCCCCGGCCCCGTGCCTCGCAACCCACCGAAAGGGAAACTGGGCAAAGCGCGCGGCCTCAGCCGGCCAGCACCTTGAGCGACCGGAGCCCCGTCCCGTTCAGCCCTGCTTGCCGGCTTGAAGCGTGGCGAGCCACGCCTCCACCACCGGCAGCATGCGCGCGACGATCTCCTTCACGCCCTCCCCCGTGGGGTGGACCGAGTCGGCCTGGTTGAGCCCGGCCTGCCCGGCGACACCGTCGAGGAAGAACGGGTAGAGCGGCACGTCATATTGCCTGGCAAGCCGGGGATAGATCGGGTTGAAGCGCTCCGCATAGTCCCGGCCCAGATTGGGCGGCGCCACCATGCCCGCCAGCAGCACCGGTATGCCGCGCTCCTTCAGCCGCGCCAGCATGCCGGAAAGCGACGTCTCGGTGATGGACGGGTCGATGCCGCGCAGCGCGTCATTGGCGCCAAGTTCGAGGATCACCCCGTCGGTGCCCTCCGGTATCGACCAGTCGATGCGGGCAAGGCCGGCACTCGAAGTGTCGCCCGACACGCCGGCATTCTCGATCACGACATCGTGCCCCTTCGCCTTCAGCGCGGCCTGCAGCTGGGCGGGGAAGGCCTGATTCGCCGGCAGCCCGTAGCCCGCCGTCAGGCTGTCGCCGAACGCCACCAGCCGCAGCGGCGCGGCGTGCGCGGCCCCCGGCGCGATCAATCCGGCGAGAGCGAGGGTGGCAAACAGGCCCAACACGGCCCCGCGCACCTTTCGGACAGGATGCAGCGCACCATATGCTGCCGGACCGCCCGCATTCCTGACGCAGGGTCGCCGCAGGCTGAAAAACGCACCGACGAACGCAAAGGACACCATGCCGTCCAGCTCCCAATCCACTTCCGCCACCGCCGCCCCGGCCATCTGCCTCGACAAGGTTGAACTCTCCCTCGGCGCGGGCGCCGCGCGGGTTCACATCCTCAAGGGTGTGTCGCTCAATATAGGTCAGGGTGAGGCGGTCGGCCTCGTGGGCCCGTCCGGATCGGGAAAATCGAGCCTGCTCATGGTGCTCGCCGGGCTGGAACAGGCCAATGCCGGCACCGTGGCGGTCGCCGGGGAAATGCTGACCGGGCTGGACGAAGACGCCCTGGCGCGTTTTCGCGGCCGCAATGTCGGCATCGTGTTTCAGGCCTTCCACCTCATCCCGACCATGACCGCGGTGGAGAACGTCGCCGTCCCGCTGGAACTGGCCGGGCGCGCTGACGCGTTCGAGCGCGCGGCGGCGGAACTGGCTGCGGTCGGCCTCGGCCACCGGCTCGATCATTACCCGGCCCAGCTTTCCGGCGGCGAGCAGCAGCGCGTGGCGGTGGCGCGGGCCCTGGCGCCCGAGCCGCGCATTCTCGTCGCCGACGAGCCGACCGGCAATCTCGACGAGGACACGGGCAGGCAGATCATGGACCTGCTCTTCGCCGCCCAGGCCCGGCGCGGTGCGACGCTGGTGATCGTCACCCACGATCCCACGCTTGCCAGCCGCTGCAACCGCACCGTCCGGCTGCGCTCCGGCGAGATCGTAAGCGAAGAACTGTTGGCCCAGGCAGGAACGCCGGCATGAGCCTCACCAGCCTTGGCGCCACGGCCGGCGCCGCGCACCCCGCGCCGCTCGCCCTGACCACCCGCTTCTCCATCGCCCTGCGTTTCGCGCTGCGCGAACTGCGCGGGGGCCTGCGCGGCTTCGGCGTGTTCCTGGCCTGCCTTGCCCTCGGCGTGGCGGCGATCGCCGGGGTGGGCTCGTTCTCGCGCTCGCTCACCGACGGGCTGTCGCGCGAGGGCACCTCGCTGCTCGGGGGCGATGCCGCCTTCACGCTGGTGCAGCGCGAGGCCTCGGCCGACGAGCTGGCGCTCTTGCGCGCCGGCGGGCGGGTGTCCTCGGTGGCGACGCTGCGCGCCATGGCACGCGCCGGCGAGGGCGACGCGCTCGTCTCCTCGCTGGTCGAGGCCAAGGCGGTGGATTCCGCCTATCCCATGGTCGGCACCGTCGAGCTGGATCCGCCCCAGCCGCTACAGCCGGCGCTGGCAGCCCATGACGGCGTGTTCGGCGCCGTCGCCGATCCGATTCTGGCGGAACGGCTGAACATCAAGCCCGGCGACACCTTCCATCTCGGCGAGGCGACGCTGGTTCTGAACGGGCTGATCACGCGCGAGCCGGACATGCTCTCCACCGGCATCGGCTTCGGCCCGCGCCTGATGGTCTCGCTCGACGCGTTGCGCGCCACGGCGCTGCTGCAGCCGGGAAGCCTGGTGCGCTGGCATTACCGCGTGCAGCTCGACCGGCCGGCCGCCCTGACCGATTTCGTCGACGGCGTGCAGCAGGGCGCACCCGAGGCCGGATTCGAGGTCCGCACCCGCGATGCCGCCGCGCCCCGGCTGGAAACCAATGTCCGGCGGTTCACCGAATATCTCACCCTTGTCGGTCTCACCGCGCTGCTGGTCGGCGGGGTTGGCGTCGCCAATGCGGTGAAGAGCCATCTCGACACCAAGCGCGGCGTCATCGCCACGCTGAAAAGCCTGGGCGCGCCCGGCGGCACGGTGTTCTCGATCTATCTGGTCGAGGTCGGGCTCATCGCCGCCGTCGGCATCGCGCTCGGGCTCGCGGTCGGCGCGGCGCTGCCCTTCGCGGTCAACGCAGCCTTCGGCTACCTGCTGCCGGTCCCGATCCAGCCCGGCGTGCAACCCATGGCGCTGGTGCTGGCCACCGCCTATGGCGCGCTGATTGCGCTGGCCTTCGCGCTGTGGCCGCTCGGCCTTGCCCATGACGTGCCGGTCTCGGCACTGTTCCGCGACGACGTGGAAAATGGCCGGCGACGTCCGCGCCGGGCCTATGTGGTGATGACGGTCCTTGCCATCGCCGCGCTGGCGGGCCTCGCGGTCGCGGCCTCCGAGGAGCGCCGGATCGCGGTCTATTATCTTGTCGCGGCGGTGAGCGTGCTGGTCACGCTGCGCCTTGTCGGGCTCGCCATCATGGCGCTCGCCCGCCGGCTGCCGCGTCCGCGCAACACCAGCATGCGGCTGGCGCTGGCCAATATCCACCGCCCGGCGGCGCTCACCCCCACCATCGTGCTCTCGCTCGGCCTCGGCCTGACGCTTCTGGTGACGCTGGCGCTGATCGACCGCAGCCTGACGCGCGAGCTGAGCGCCAGCCTGCCGGCGCAAGCGCCGAGCTTCTTCTTCCTCGACATTCCCAGCACCGATGCCGACCACTTCGCCGCTTACGTGAAGCAGAAGGCACCGGAAGGCGATGTCGAGATCGTGCCGATGCTGCGCGGGCGGCTGATCACGCTGGGCGATCGCCCGGTCGACACCATCACCCCGCCGCCGGAATTCGCCTGGGTGCTTTCGTCCGATCGCGGGGTCACCTATGCGCGCGACGTGCCCGAAGGGTCGTCGATCGTCGACGGCGAATGGTGGGCACCCGATTATTCCGGCCCGCCGCTGGTCTCGTTCGAGAAGGAGATCGCCGATGCGTTCGGGCTCAAGATCGGCGATCCGGTCACCGTCAACGTGCTCGGCCGTACCATCACCGCGAAGATCGCCAATCTGCGCGAGGTGGAATGGGAACGTCTGGCGATCAACTTCGTCATGGTGTTCTCGCCCAACACCTTTGCCGGCGCCCCGCACACCCAGCTTGCCACGCTGACCCTGCCGGGCGGCGGCAGCGAGGCGACCGAGCGGGCGGTGGCCCGCGCCATCGCCGCCGACTTCCCCGCCATCACAGCGGTGCGCGTGAAGGAGGCGCTGACCCAGATCGGCGAGATCGTCGGCAATCTGGTGATGGCGATCCGCGGCGCCAGCCTGGTCACGCTGCTGGCCAGCGTGCTGGTGCTGGCCGGCGCGCTCGCGGCCGGGCAGCACCACCGGGTCTATGACGCGGTGATCCTGAAGACGCTGGGCGCCACGCGGGCCCGCCTCATCGGTGCGTATGCGCTGGAATATGCCGCGCTCGGCCTCGTCACCGCCCTGGTGGCGGTCGGCGCCGGCACCATCGCGGCCTATGTCGTGGTGACGCAGGTGATGAAGCTCGGCTTCGCCTGGTCGAGCGGCGCCGCGCTCGGCGCGGCGGGCGTCGCACTGGTGCTGACCGTGGGCTTCGGACTCATCGGCACCTGGCGCGCGCTCGGCCAGAAGCCTGCCCGCATCCTGCGCAATCTGTAGCCCGCCGTGAGCGGGCGAATGCGCCAGGCGCCGGAAACCTGTCGCAAACTTCACTTGCGAGCGGGCGGGCCGCACCTCATATTCCGGCAGGATACCTTTCGGGGACTATCCGGCATGCTGTCGGAAGCCGCCCGGTCTTGAGTCATTGGGAGAATTTCGTCCATGTCCGACTTCAACCGCAACGTCTCCGTGCCGCGCTTCGGAGCGACGGCGACGCGGACGCAGGCAGAGATCGACCAGGGCCTGCGCGCTTACATGCTGCGCGTCTACAACTACATGACGCTGGGCCTGGCCATCACCGGCGCCGCCGCGCTTGGCATCTACATGCTTGCCGTCTCGGACGTACCGACCTCGGCTGCGCTGGCCCCCGGCCTGTACCTCAACGAATTCGGCGTCGCGCTGTTCTTCAGCCCCCTGCGCTGGGTGGTGATGCTGGCGCCGCTCGCGGCGGTGTTCTTCCTCAGCTTCCGCGTCGACCGCATGAGCGTGGGCGCGGCGCAGGGCGTGTTCTGGCTTTACGCCGCTCTGGTGGGCGTGTCGCTGGCCTCGATCTTCCTCGTCTACACGCATGAGAGCGTGATCCGGGTGTTCTTCATCACCGCGGCGGCGTTCGGTGGCCTCAGCCTTTACGGCTACACCACCTCGCGCAGCCTGTCGGGCATGGGCTCGTTCCTGATGATGGGCCTGATCGGCATCATCATCGCCATGGTGGTGAACATCTTCCTCGGCTCCACCATGCTGCAGTTCGTGATCTCGGTCGCGGGCGTCCTGGTGTTCGCCGGCCTCACCGCCTACGACACCCAGCGCATCAAGGAGATGTACTTCGCCGGTGACGACGACGTCGTCGCGGGCCGTAAGGCGATCATGGGCGCGCTGACGCTCTATCTCGACTTCATCAACCTGTTCCTGATGCTGCTGCAGCTGTTCGGCAACCGCAACAACTGAGCGCGCGTCACCTCCTGACGGTGAAAGCCCCGGCCCGTGCCGGGGCTTTTTTGTTGGCGGGCTCCCGCGCTACCAGCGCAGATTGTCTTCCAGCCAGTAGTTCACCTCGCGAAAGCCCGCGCCACGATAGGGTTTGCGCATCAGCACCACATAGAGGCTGTCCTTGTCGCGCGTGAACGCGCGCAGCCGGAAGAACAGGTCCTCGTCGGTCTCCTCGGTGTTCACCGCATAGGTGGTGGGGCCGAGCTGGCTCCACGACATCTGCCTGATCGCCTCGACCATGGCGGCGGCATTTTCGGCATCTGCGATATCAAAGGTCACCATGAAGACGGACATGAGTGCTCCCGCAAGGCACGTGGGCTGGCGCTACGGAAGCATGCCACGTGCCAATATCGTGGTGTAGGGGCGCCACCGCCCTTGCAACCAACCGGGCATAGCCTCCCGCGCTCCGTTCTGTCAGAACGGCTACCATCAAAGCCACCGGAGGCAACACAAGATGAGCTGGGCTGACTTCAAGCGCGAGGCGAACTTCATTGGCGGGGCCTGGGTCGGCGCCGACAGCGGCGCCACCATCGACGTCACCAATCCCGCGACCGGCGAGATCATCGGCACCGTGCCCGACAGCGGCACCGCCGAGACCGCACGCGCCATTGCCGCGGCGCAGGCCACCTTCGAGACCTTCTCGCGCACCACCGCCGACGAGCGCGCCAAGCTGCTGCGTCGTCTCCACGCCGCGATCATGGACAACCAGCGCGCGCTCGCCGAGCTGCTCACCGTCGAGCAGGGCAAGCCCCTCGCCGAATCCATGGGCGAGGTCGGCATGAGCGCGGCCTATGTGCTGTGGTTCTCGGAAGAGGCGCGCCGGATCTATGGCGATGTCATTCCCTCCCCCTGGGGCGGCCGGCGCATTCTGGTCACCAAGCAGCCCGTGGGCGTTGTCGCGGCGATCACGCCGTGGAACTTCCCCTCCTCCATGCTGGCGCGCAAGATCGGCCCGGCACTGGCGGCGGGCTGCACCTCGGTGGTGAAGCCGGCGACGCAGACCCCCTATTCCGGCCTCGCCTGGGGCGTGCTGTGCGAGCAGGCCGGCTTCCCCGCCGGCGCGGTCAACATCCTCACCGGCTCGGCAACGAAGATCGGCGGCGAGATGACCGCCAACCCGACCGTGCGCAAGATCACCTTCACCGGCTCCACCCCGGTCGGAAAGGTGCTGATGCGCCAGGCCGCCGACACGGTGAAGAAGGTGTCGATGGAGCTGGGCGGCAATGCGCCGTTCCTCATCTTCGACGACGCCGATCTCGACGCCGCGGTCGAGGCCGCCATTGCCTCGAAGTACCGCAATTCAGGCCAGACCTGCGTCTGCGCCAACCGCTTCTATGCCCAGGCCGGCATCTACGACGCCTTCGTCGAGAAGCTCGCCGCCGCCTCGGCCGCGCTCAAGGTCGGCTCCGGCCTCGAGGAGGGCGTGGTGCAGGGCCCCCTCATCGACGACAAGGCGGTTGCCAAGACCGAGAGCTTCATTGCCGACGCCCTCGGCAAGGGCGGACGGGTGGTCACCGGCGGGGGACGCCACGCGCTGGGCGGCCGCTTCTTCCAGCCCACCGTCATCGCCGACGCCACCTCGGACATGGCCTTCGCGCGCGAGGAGATCTTCGGCCCCGTGGCCCCGGTGTTCCGCTTCGACACCGAGGAAGAGGCGGTGCGGCTCGCCAACGCTACCGAGTTCGGCCTCGCCTGCTATTTCTTCACCCGCGATCTCGGCCGCGCCTTCCGCGTCTCGGAAGCGCTGAGCTACGGCCAGGTCGGCGTCAATGCCGGCGTCATCACCACGGAAGTCGCGCCCTTCGGCGGGGTGAAGGAATCCGGCGTCGGCCGCGAGGGCTCGAAATACGGCATCGATGAGTATGTCGACATGAAGTATGTCTGCATCGGCGGCCTGTAAGGCCCGGAGCGGGGCGCGCGCGGCGCGCCCCGTTCATTTCCGCCCGTTCACCAGCGCAGGATGCGCCGGCCGATGAGAAAGCCGGCCAAGGTAACGATGGCGGCGGCGAGCATGTACCACGTCGCCAGGAACAGCGGGCTGTCATCCGGGCAATGCCAGGCATAGAGCGCCGCGCCGATCGCGCTGGCCGCCAGGCCCGCCGCGGCTCCCGCAAGACCGGGATTGTCGGGCGCGCCTTCGCGCAGGGCCATGAGAAACCCGCCCAGCGGCGCCAGCGACAGCACCGGAATGAAGAACAGGCAGAACATCGCGTGCCCGCCCTTCAGGCTCGCCACCCATTCGCCGCGCGGCAACACCATGAGTTCGGCGCCGACCGCCACCAGCAGCACGCCGACCAGCCCCGCCAGCCACAGGCCGCGCCGCCCCAGTTCCGCGCCCGGACGTCCGACGCGGAACACCAGTGCCGAGGCGGCCACGGCAAGCGTCAGCGTGAACAGGATCTTGAACAGCACCCGCGCGGTCTCGATCATGCTGGCCATGTTGGGCCTGAGCCCGACGGACGCCAGGAGCAGGATCGCCGACGCCGCGATGCCGGCAAAAAGCGCGATCGTCAGCATCCGGCCCAGCCGCATCCGCACCGGTGCATCGGCCGCCATCAGGCTGATCAGGTCAGTCGTCTTCACCGCTCTGCCTCCGATAGATTGCCGCCAGTGACTTGAGTGCGCGATGCAGGGCCACGCGCACCGCGCCCTCGCTCATGTGCAGCCGCGTCGCGGTTTCCCGCACGCCCGCGCCTTCCAGCGAGATCGAGCGCACGATATCGCGCTGCGGGTCCTTCAGCTTCTCCAGCATGCGTTCGACATCCACGCGGTCCGAGCCGTCGGTGCGGTCGTCGATGGCCGGCAGCTCCGCAATGTCGTCCACCGTCACCGTGGCCTCGCGCCCGCGCCGGCGCAGGGCGTCAACCAGCTTGTTGCGCACGATGGTCGCCAGCCACGGGCCGATAGGCCGCGCCGGGTCCCACGTCCCGCGCTTCAGATGCACCGCCAGCAGAACTTCCTGCACGATATCCTCCGCCTCGCTCGCCGGCGCGCCATAGGTGGCACAGCGCCGGCGCGCCATGCTGCGCAGGTGAGGCGTCACCGCATGCAGGAAACGATGATAGGCCGCGCTGTCTCCGTCGATCGCGCGACGCATCCAGTCGGCCCATTCCTGCTCGCGAGCTG